>JALYGZ010000052.1 GCA_030776845.1 Actinomycetota bacterium | reverse complement strand
CACCACCGCCCTGTCGGCCACGCTGCTGGAGCTGGCCGCCCGCGGCGAGGTTGTGGAGCCGGCCCGGCCGCTGCTCGACCTGGGCGCCGACGGGGCGGCATGGCGACGCGCCCTTCGCCGCCTGCTGGGCGTCGGCCACAGCACCGGGAGGGCCTACGCGCTGGGCATCGGGCTGTCGGCCGCCGCCGAGCCCCGGTGGCGCCCGGTGCGCTAGCGTGCGCGGGGGCAGACGGCGGGAGGAGCACATGGCGCCGGAGGACATGCGGGTGCGCGGCGCGTGACCGGGCGGGCACCGACCGAGGGCGCCGGCCCGTTGGACGGCGTCACCGTCGTCGACCTCACCCGGGCCATGGCGGGACCGTACGCGACCATGATGCTCGCGGACGCGGGCGCTGCCGTCATCAAGGTCGAGCGCCCCGGCGTCGGCGACGACAGTCGCGGCTGGGGGCCGCCGTTCGTCGGCGACGACGACATCTCCACCTACTTCCTTTCGGTCAACCGCAGCAAGCACTCCGTCGAGCTGGACTTCCGCGACGAGGGCGATATGCGGCGCCTGCGCGAGCTCGTCCGCCGCGCCGACGTCCTGGCGGAGAACTTCCGACCGGGGCGCATGGAGGCCATGGGCCTGGGTGAGCGGGAGCTGGCCGAGCTCAACCCCGGGCTGGTGGTGCTGTCGATCACCGGCTTCGGGGACGCCGGCCCGGACGGCCACCGCCCGGGCTTCGACCAGATCGCCCAGGGAGAGGGCGGGCTGATGGGGCTGACCGGCCCCGTGGGGGGGCCGCCGACGAAGGTCGGGGTGCCCATCGCCGACGTCCTCGCCGGCATGTTCGGCGCCTTCGGGGTGGTGGCCGCGCTGCGCGAGCGCGAGCGCGGCGGCGCCGGCCAGTGGGTGCGCACCTCGCTGCTGGCCGGGATGGTGGCGGTGCACACTCACCAGGGGACGCGCTGGCTCGTCGCGGGCGACCTGCCCGCCACGGCCGGAAACCGCCACCCCTCGATCTCGCCGTACGGCGCCTTCGACTGCGCCGACGGGCAGATCAACATCGCGGTCGGCTCGGAGGGCCTGTGGCGGCGGTTCGCCCCCCTGGTCGGCGTCGACCCCGAAGACGAGCGGTTCGCGACCAACCGCGACCGGGTCCGGCGCGTGGACGAGCTGGAGGAGGCGATGGGCCCGGCGCTGCGCTCGGCCCCGGTGGACGAGTGGATCGCCCGGCTCGACGAGGCCGGCGTGCCCGCCGGGCGGGTGCGCTCGCTGGACGAGGTCTACGCGTCGGGGCAGGTCAGCCACCTCGGGCTGGTCGACGTCGTCGACCACCCGTCGCTGGGACGCATCCGCCTGCCGGGCTGCCCCGTGTCCTACAGCCGCTCGGGCCGGGCCCCGCCCGCCCCTCCGCCGCTGCTGGGCGAGCACACCGGCGCCCTGGTCGACCCGCCCCGCGGGCCCGGATAGGCGCGCCGGCCGGGGGGGGTTGTCGCGAGCGGCCGTTACACTGCCGCCGGCCGTGCCGCGGGGGGCGTCGCGGCGCCCCGCGTCTGCCAGGAGTGACCAGTGGGCGAGCACGTCACCGTCAGCGTCGACGACCATGGCGTCGCGACCGTGCGCGTGGACCGTCCTCCGGTCAACGCGCTCAACGCCGCCGTGTGGGAGGAGCTCGCCGGGGCGGCGTCCCGCTGCGCCGACGACGACGCGATCGCCAGCGTCGTCCTGTGGGGCGGGCCGAGGGTGTTCGCGGCCGGGGCCGACATCAAGGCCATGAGCGGGCTGGGCTTCCAGGAGATGTTCGCCCAGGCGGGCACGCTGCAGGCGGCCTGCTCCGCGCTGGCGCGGATCCCCAAGGTGACGATCGCCGCCGTCAACGGCTACGCCCTGGGCGGCGGCTGCGAGCTGGCTCTGACGGCCGACTTCCGCTACGCGGCGGAGGACGCCACCTTCGGCCAGCCGGAGATCCTGCTGGGCATCATCCCCGGGGCGGGCGGCACCCAGCGGCTGCTACGCCTGATCGGGGTGCAGAAGGCCAAGGAGATGATCTACAGCGGTGACCTCTACCCGGCGGAGCGCTGCCACCGGATGGGGCTCGCCGACCGGGTGCTGCCCGCCGACGGGGTCTACGACGAGGCCGTGGCCGCGGCGCGGCGGTACGCCAAGGGCCCGTACGCGCTGCGCATGGCCAAGAAGGCGATCGACGAGGGCGGCGAGATCGACCTCGACAGCGGCCTGCGGCTGGAGACGAGCCTGTTCGCCGCCTGCTTCGCCACCGCGGACCGCGAGGCCGGCATACGGTCGTTCCTGGAGCAGGGGCCGGGCAAGGCGCGGTTCACCCGCAGCTAGGTGTGCTTCCCAGAGACCTGCTGTTCAAGGGCGTGCATGGGCGTCCTCCCGTCGAGCGCCGTATGCGGGCGGTGGTGGTTGTAGTGGTGCAGCCAGTCGTCCAGAGATGCCAGGCGCTGCAGGTTGCT
>JALYGZ010000051.1 GCA_030776845.1 Actinomycetota bacterium | reverse complement strand
TTCGGCTCGAACGGGCGTCGAGGCCGCTGAAGCCGCCGCGCGCTCGGCCGCCACAGCCGAGGCCGCGTTGCTGGCGGAGTCCATGCCCTTCGTTCGGCCTTCGTTCGGGGGAGGCTCGTCGGGCAGTGCCGGGGACCGATTCACCATGACCGTTAGGAACAGCGGCCGCCACGCGGCCCTCAACGTGGGGCTGTTCATCGGCGACTTCCCCGTCGTCGAGCCGGGCGATACCCAGTGGCATAAGTGGTCGGGCGACGAGACTGCCGAACGTCTCTGGGACGCCCGAACCGGAGGGTCGGTGCTCACTACCCGGTACAGCGACCCGTACGGCACCCGCTATCAGGTTGAGGTCCAGCGGCATGTGGCGGGCGAAGTCGCCCTCCAGGAACGTGTCTTTACCTACCGCCTCGCTGCTGACGGCACGAGAACACCCCTGCTGGGCTCCTAGGGACCAAGAAGCTCGTGACGGTGCAACCGGAGACGCCGCAGATCTCTGGGACCCGCGTGGTTGTCCACATCGGTCGGGAAGCGATCGTGTTGCTCACGACGGGCGACTCCTACGGTGGCAATCATGTGCGAGACGGGCCCCTGGCCGAACGACTTGCCACCGTCCTGGTGGTACGATCGTCTGTTCGATGCGGTCTATGCGGCCCTCGGCGACGACGACGACGTGCCGCCCGCGGCAGCGGACGGCACCGATCTTGCGCTATGCGGCTGCCTCACCGAGGAGCTGTGACACGACCATCGAGTGAGCGTCGCGCCGTGAACGGAAGTCCTGCCCGCGCTCGGTGAGCCGTGGTCACGCTCCGCTCGGCCGCCCGCTCTATGGCTCCTCGGCACGTTCTGCCAGCCGCACACAGTCAGGACAACGGCCCATGCCGTCGGGCCGCCAAGCGTCGTCGGTGACGTGACGAAGGCGGACGCCGCAAAGCGACACCTGTTCACCCGGCCGTACCGTGTGGATCGGCGGTACGGGTATCTGCTGCCTCGGGCGCCTCGGCCCGGCAGCCCTTTACTTGGCTGGGTGGCCACGTAGCCCTCGACCAGATGCTCGCTCACGACTGGCACCGTATGTGTCTGCTCCCGCGGCCGCGAGGATCTGATCCGCCAGATCGAGTCGAAGACGCTGACCAAGCTGCGTCACCCGTCGCGTTCCGACCGGTTGCGTGGCCTACTCGAGACGGCCGGCTTCAACGCGCCGGTCGGGGACGGCTAGCGGCGACGGCGCCGGCCGGGTCAGGACCCTTTCTGCACCTGGCTGAGAAGATCGCGAGCGTTGTCCCGCGCCTGGTCGGGGGAGATGTCCGCGGCCTGGGCTGCTCGTTCGAAGTCGCGGTCGGTCAGGTTGCGCTCGTCACCGTGGTCGCTCTGGGGCTCTCCGCAGCCGCACGTGTAGCACATGCTCGTTCCTCTCTGTCGGCGCTTCCACTGTGGCGGGTGGCGTCCCAGCCGCGCCGCGGCGTCCTGTCCGACCGTTGGGGTCCGGAAGGCCTGCGGACCTCCGATCCGCACGGCGCGTGCCGGCTCGGATCAGATCCCGCGGACCTCCTCGCCGCTCAGTCGGCGGTGGCGCCCTTCCGCCGCCGCCGACGAGCCTGGTCGTGGCCGGCTCCTTAGATCCGGGCCGGGACGAGGACGTCGAAGTCGGTGACGCGCCAGCCGCTCGGGCGGCTGTGGACGCGGCCGGCGAAGCCGTAGACCTGACCGGCGATCTGGACGGTGCCCCACAGCTCCAGCGCCTGGCCGGGCCGGCGCACGGCGTGGACGCTGACGGAGCCGTAGGCCGGGGCCTGGTCGAGGACGCCAGCGCGGGCGTGGATGCGCAGGGCGAGCGCGGGGCTGACGCGCGCGGCGACGACGGTGATGGGCCGCACGCCGGCGAGGACCTCCAGGAGGGGGACGACGACGTAGGTGGCGAGTGCGCGTTCGAACCGGGGTGGGAGCGGGTGGACCACGGGCTGTCTCCTGTTCTCTCTGACAGCCCGCCGACAGGCCCGGCACGCCGGGCGGTGTCACAGGTGGAGGCCCCGCAGCGCAGCGAGCAGGAACGACCTTGACGGCGACCGCGGCCGGGTCACCCTGAGGCGGCAAGAGAGAACAGGCCCGTGGTTGGCCCGTTCACAGACCGTGCGCACGCGCCAGCTAGGCGACGTCCGACGACGGGTGGGTCAGCGCCGCCGGCGTAGCGGGTCGTGGAGGAACGCCGCTGTGGCCTGCGCCAGCGACGGCGTGCGGCGAAGGGGTGCCACATCGCCCACAAGCTCGCCTTGTCGCAGAAAACGCGCCGCGCAGGCTAAAGCGTGAACCGCCCCGGGTTCAGTGGAGACTCGGTGTTGTGGGTGCGGCCTGTCTGGTTGGGGTCGGGTGACGGTAGTAGAGGGTTTCGTACTCGGCGGGCGGGATGTCGCCGATGGGTTCGAGCAGGCGT
>JALYGZ010000050.1 GCA_030776845.1 Actinomycetota bacterium | reverse complement strand
CCGCGGGGCGGGGCGCCCGGCGGGCCGACAGGGCCGGTGGGCAGTCAGGTCGAGAGGATCGTGGCCCGGGCGCTGCAGCGCTTCGCCGCCGCCGACCGGGCGCTGCGCAGGGGCGACCTGGGCACCTACCAGGAGGAGACCACGCGGGCCCGCCGGATGCTCCAGCGCGCCGAGCGCCTGCTGGAGGCGACCGCCCCGTCCTCGCCCCCCTCCGCGGGCTGACCCCAACCGGACCGTGTCGACTCGCTCACGCCTCGCGTGAGTCAGTCGACACCCTTTGCGGGGGGCGGGGGGCGCTGCTAGCGTCGAGTCCGCGAGGTGGAGCAGTTCGGTAGCTCGCCGGGCTCATAACCCGGAGGTCGCGGGTTCAAATCCCGCCCTCGCAACCACCTGAAAGCCCCTGGCCAGCCGGGGGTTTTCGCATTTTTCGGGGCTGCTGCGGCGGACACTCTCCCGAGGCGTCAGACGGTCGGTGGTTCCTGCGGCCGTCATGGCAGGTGCCGTTGCCGGAGTGCCATCCGTTGGCCAGACCCTGGGGATGGGGGCCCGGAAGGCGAGCCAGCCCATGGTTGCCAGTCAGCCCTGGAGCTCAAGGAGCAGGATCCGCTGCGTCAGCCCCCCGATGCGGGCGCCGGCACCGGCTGCTTCCGGGTCGAACGCCGCGAAGTGCAGGATGGCCAGGATCAGCGTCAAGGGACTGCCCAACGGCAGCCACGTACCGAACCCGCGCCACCGCGGAACCCGACGGAGCGCGCGGCCGATGACCAGGAAGGTCAGCGTCGGGTAAGAGCGAGCACGAAGCCGAAGAAGTGCATCAGGATCGACTCCAGGGTGAAGAGGCCGGCTACGATGGCGTCCACACCGAGGAGCGCCAGCAGGACCGTGGACGTGCGCCGACGGGTGGCGGACATCTCCGGGATGGTCCGGAGATCCCGAGGTAGCGGGGATATCGGACGGCAAATCGTCATGATCTGGGGAAGGTGAGTCAGCCTCGTGGTGTAGGGGCACGCCGTCCTGCCTCGAACGGTGTGGGCGGACCATCGTGTGGTCGCGGCAGCCCCTGGGGTGCCACTGGTCGTCGACGCTGAGAAGGCTCTCACCCGGCGCTGTGTAGACCGCACACGGACGCCGCGCCCGCGTCACACGCGACGGGTCGCGGGTCCCCCGCGCAGGGGTCTGCCGGCGGTCGCCCGGTGCTCGTTGTCCCGGACGCGGGGCTCGTAGTGCGTGAAGAAGACCGTGCCGACGAGGTCCCGTCGGCTGTTCACCCCGGTCTTGGCGAACACATGCTTGAGGTGCTCCTGCACGGTGTGAGACGAAATGCACAGGCGCTCGGCGATCTGTGCCGTCGACATGCCCCGGAGCACGCAACGCGTAACGTCCTGCTCGCGGTCGGTGAGCTCCTAGGCGGCCATGAGCAGCGGGACGATCCGCGCCGGGTGGGCGGGCTCAACGATCACGGCGACGCGGCGGGTGCCGTCCGACACGAGGTTGACGCCGTGGAGGGCGACCCACCGCCCCTTGCGTGACAGGACGCGCACGAACTCGACGCCGGTCGGCCGGTCAGCGCCGCGCCGGGCCTGGCCGGCGACCGACAGCACAGCTGGTGGCAGCCGCCCAGTGTCCCAGTCACCGCCGGGCAGCTCGGACAGCCAGCGCTCCACGCCGGGTGTGGCCGACTCGATGGTCCAGTCGCCCGCCAGCACCATCAGCCCGGGGGCGTCCGGTCCCTCGGGGTCAGTAGCCTCGCCGATAAGCAGGCCGCGGCGGGCGCCTTCGGCGAGGTGGACCGACACGATCCGGACGAAGGTCATGTCGTCGTCGAACATGGGTCGGCCCGGTTCTCGGTACAGGCCGAGCGACCCCCATACCTGCCCGGTCGCGGTGCGCAGCGCGGCGATCATCTCCTGGTCGCCGCCGTACGCGACGATGGCGTGCTCGTAGCGCGGGCTGCGGCGGGGGTCCCCGCCCGTGGCCTCGTGCAGTGTGGCGACGCCGCGGTACGAGCTCGCGACGTCGGCCATCTTGTTGAAGTCGTCCTCGTAGTACTCCATCGCCAGCCACTCATGCGGGATCTCCGGCAAGCCCTCCTGGAAGTGGCTGGTGACTAGCAGCGAGGCGGGGTCGAGGGTGAACCAGCACGGGCCGAGGTAGTAGGGCACCACGCGCGCGAGCGCGTCCGAGGCCTCCTGCCAGAACGTCGGCAGCCCGAGTCCCGCGGTGGCCAGCTCCGCGATGCGCTCCGCGGCCCGCTGCCGCGCATACCAGCTCATCACCCGGCATTGTAGGTCCGCCGGTTCCGGCGAAATACCAATGTTCTGGGATGGGCGGCGCGCAGGGATGTCCCTAGCGTGTTCGGCACCGCCCGAGCAGGAGGGAGGAGGACAGTGTGCCGGTACTGCGGATCGAGCACCCGGTCCCCGACCTCGCCGCATGGATGACGGCGTTCCGCCGCGATCCGCTGAACCGCGAACGGTCGGGGGTGCGGTCCTTCGTCGTGTGGCGGTCGCTGGAAAACGCCGATGTCGTCATCGACCTCGACTTCGCCACGGTGCCGCAGGCGGAGGCCATGCGCGAACGACTGCGACGCATGTGGTCCCAGGTGAAGGAAGACGGCTTGATCGGCGATCAACGCACCGCCCTGCTCGAGCAGATCGACGCACACAGCTACGGAGGTAACGCCATGACGAACACCGGACCAACCACAGCCGGCCCGCGCCTGCTCGGGCCCGACGACGGCGAGAAGCTCGGCGCCACCGGTCGCCAGGACCGCTTCATGATCCACAGCGCCGAGACCGACGGTCGCTTCTCGCTGGTCGAGCACATCCTCGCCCCGCGGGCGCTCGCCGGGCCGATGCACCGCCACACCCGCGAGGATGAGTACACCTTCGTGCTCGAGGGGCGCGTTGGGGCGACGCTCGCGGGCCGCGAGGCCGTCGCCGAGGCCGGGGACCTGTTGTTCAAGCCTCGGGGTGAGTGGCACACGTTCTGGAACGCCGGTGAGACCACGGCGCGGATGCTCGAGCTGATCTCGCCCGCAGGGCTCGAGGACCTGTTCCGCCAGCTCGACATGCTGACCGACTGGCCCGAGCCCGCGGTGCTTGCCGACATGGCCGCCCGGTACGGATGTGAGCTTGACTTCGACGCCACCGGGGCAGTCATCGAACGCCACGACCTGGAGCTGTAGAGAGGGGTGGGCACGGTTCCGCCCTCATGGGCACACGGTGACCGTCGCACTCGTGTTGGATTGCCCCGGGGTTCGTGGAGGCTCTGATCCTTGGAGGATGGGGCCATGGCACGACCGAGCAAGTATCCGGAGGAGGTCCGTGAGCGGGCGGTGCGGATGGTGTGGGAGTGGCGTCGGGAGCGATAGGTCACCCTCGCCCTGCCGGTGGGGGTCGATTCCGTGCCGCTACTGCCAGGACGGAAGGGTGCGGTACCCCCTCAGCGAGCATGTCGATCCGGAGAGGCACGCCGGATGCGTGCCCTGGTTCGGGTATCTGGTTCCCTGCGGGCGATGCCAGGCGGCGAGGCGGGGACCACGCGTCCTGATGTCAATCCGACGGCCGGCGTGAGGACATCCTGTGCGCTGATCGTGCTCACCAGCGCTGGGCACGAGAAGCGATGGTGCGGCCCCCGTAACCGGTCAGTAGTCCCTGGAGAAGCGGCGGTTGTCGGGACGCACCCACTGGTCGGCGCCCAGGAAGGCGTGCTTGGACATGTCCGGCGAGTAGCGGCTTGCCGGCGGGGTGCGGCCCAGCGCCTCGGCCATGGCGCGCACGTGGTGGGGTCCCGCCCCGCAGCACAGACCGAGGTAGGCCACCCCCAGCTCGCGGGCGGCGTGCGCGAAGTCGGCGAGCTCGTAGCGGTTGCAGGTGAACGGGTCCAGGGCGGTGGGAAAGGGCCGATCCCCTGGAAGGCGGTCGTAGTCGGGGTCTCGCAGCGACTGGAAGCTGGGCTGGTGGTCGTGGGTGCGGTAGGGCACCGGCAGGGCCGCCACCGGCACGTCCACCGCCGCCGTGACCGGGGCGAGAAGGGGCAGCATCGTGCGCGGCCCCCGGGAGCAGTTCAGTCCCACCACGTCCGCCCCGGCGTCGGCAAGTCGGCGGCAGGCCTGGTCGACCGGCCAGCCCTCGCGCGTCTCGGGCGCGCGGTGCACGGCCAGGGTGATCACCGCGGGCAGCGGTGTCTGCTTGATCAGCTCCAGGGCGACCAGGGCCTCCTCGGCGTGGCTGAACGTCTCCCCGATGACGTAGTCCACCCCGGCGTCGACCGCCCAGCCCAGCTGCTCGTCGAACATCTGTCGCACCAGGTGGACGGAGGACGGGTCGTCGGGCTCGAAGACGTTGGTGTTGCTGAGGTTGCCCGCGACCAGCGCGCCGCTGTCGGCGGCGACCTCACCGGCGATCGCCAGCGCCTGTCGGTTCAGCGGCTCCAGCAGGTGCTCCCTGCCGATCGCGCGCAGCTTCTCCCGGTGCGCGTAGTAGGTCAGCGCCTCCACCACGTCCGAGCCCGCGTGCAGGAAGTCGCGGTGCAGCTGCGCGAGGACCTCGGGATGGTCGACCACGACCTCGGGGACGAACCCGCCGGCCTGCAGGTAGCCGCGGCGCTCCAGCTCGAACACGTAGCCCTCGGCGCACAGCACCGGCCCATCGCCCAGGCGTGCCAGCAGGCCCTGCCGGCCCTGGGTCGTCACCGGGGTGGTCGGGCTCATGTGTCGTCCCCCGCCGCCTCGCGGACGTTTCGCTGCATGGGGACCAACCCTACGCGCCCGCCCGTGGGTCTGCGCAAGTCGCGAGTCCGTCCGGCCGGGTCTCAGGTGGGGGACAGGGGCGTGGGCCGGCCGGGCAGTCCGCCCGGCTTCGACCGGTACGCCGGGGCCCCGACGGCGGTGACGAGCATCGGCCAGGCGTCGGTCCCGAAGGCCCGGCGCACCTGGTCGTCGAAGAAGGTCAGGCCGCTCGCGCCGAAGCCGAGGGCGCAGGCCGTCAGGTGCAGCCGGCCGGCGACGACCCCGGCCTCCAGCTGCGCCGCCCGGTAGCCCCGGGCTCCCAGCGCCCCCGTGACACGGTCGTCGGCGCAGTGGAAGACCGTGTAGCAGCCGTCCCCGCCGAGGTCCTGGTCCAGGCAGAGGTGGCGCCCCAGAGCCCGGACGTCCCCCTCATGCATCCGCTCGAGCCCCGCCGCGCTCCACCGGTACAGCCCCGGCGGGACGTCGTCGACCGCGTGGACGGCCAGATGATGCTCCAGCAGGGTCGCCCCGGCGGGCAGGAAGTCCCCCGGCACGGGGCGTGTCGCCCAGCCCAGGGCCTCGCCCAGCAGGGCCCCCGGCGCGACCGCCGTGGGGTCGAAGCGGCGCGTGGACCCCCGTCGGCGGACCAGGTCGGGG
>JALYGZ010000049.1 GCA_030776845.1 Actinomycetota bacterium | reverse complement strand
GCCCTGACCGAGCGCCGCACGGCCGCGCAGGTCGAGGGGCTGGCCCGGGCGCTGGCCGACGTGGTGTCGTCGCGGCCGCCGGGGGACGCCGGGCGACCCGCCCTGGCGGGGGACAGGGGCTGACCGTGCCGGTCATGGGTGACACTCACCAGTCGGAGCCGACGATCTTCGAGCGCTCCCGGCCGGGCCGGCGCGCCTCGAGCCTGCCGCCGCTGGACGTCGACCTGGTCGACCCGGCCGCGGCCCTGCCGGACGTGGAGCTCGCCGACGAGCCGCCCGCGCTGCCGGAGGTCGGAGAGCTCGACCTGCTGCGGCACTTCACCCGGCTCAGCCATCGCAACCACGGCATCGACGTCGGCTTCTACCCGCTGGGCAGCTGCTCGATGAAGTACAACCCGCGGCTGGCCGAGACGGTGGCCGCGCTGCCCGGCTTCCGCCAGCTGCACCCCTGGGCGCCCGACGCGGCCGCCCAGGGGACGCTCGGCCTGCTGTCGCAGCTCGAGGGCTGGCTGACGGAGCTGACCGGGCTGCACGCCGCGACGTTCCAGCCGGCGGCGGGGGCGCAGGGTGAGCTCACCGGGCTCATGCTGATCCGCGCCTACCACACCGACCGGGGCGACGCGCGGTCCAGGGTGCTGATCCCCGACTCGGCGCATGGCACCAACCCGGCGACGGTGTCGATGTGCGGCTACGAGGTCGTCACCGTGCCCAGCGGTGACGACGGCCTGGTCGACGTCGACGCTCTGGAGTCGCTCGTCGACGACCGGACCGCGGCGCTGATGATCACCAACCCGAACACCCTGGGGCTGTTCGAGATCGAGATCGACCGGATCAACAAGGCGCTCGAGCGCGTCGACGCCCTGCTGTACTACGACGGGGCGAACTTCAACGCCATCCTGGGGCGGGTGCGACCCGGCGACATGGGCTTCGACGTCGTGCACCTCAACGTCCACAAGACGTTCGCCACCCCGCACGGCGGCGGCGGCCCCGGCGCCGGCCCGGTCGTCGTCAGCGAGCGCCTCGCGCCCTACCTGCCCGCTCCGGTCGTGCGCCGCGGCGACGACGGCGCCCTGTGGTGGGACCACGACCGACCTAAGTCCATCGGGCGGCTGCACGGCTTCCACGGCAACGTGGCCGTGCTGGTCCGCGCCTACGCCTACCTGCTGCTGCACGGGCTGGAGGGGCTGGAGCGCGTCAGCGCCCGGGCGGTGCTCAACGCGAACTACGTCGCGGCGGGAGTGCGCGACGTCCTGCCGCTGGGGTTCGCGCGGCACCGGCCTATGCACGAGTTCGTCGCGACCGGTGCGGGCCTCAAACGCCACGGGGTGCGGGTGCTCGACCTGTGCAAGCGCCTCATCGACCTGGGTTTCCACCCGCCCACGAACTACTTCCCGCTCATCGTGGACGAGGCCCTCATGGTCGAGCCGACCGAGACCGAGTCGCGTGAGACCCTCGACGCGTTCGTGACGGCGGTGCGCCGGGTCGTCGAGGAGGCCCAGCGCGACCCCGACCTGCTCCACGACGCCCCGCGCACGACGCCGGTCGCCCGCCTGGACGAGGCGCGGGCGGCACGCAACCTGCGCCTGCGCTGGCGGCCCGACGCCGACACCGGCGCGGGCTGACCCGGTTCACTCGGCCCGGCGCTCCAGCCAGGCCAGCAGCGTGCGGACGCCGAAGCCGGTACCCCCGGCCGGCAGGGTGGGGGTGGCCAGCTTCTCCGGCAGGAACGCGGGCCCGGCGATATCCAGGTGCGCCCACGGCGAGTCGCCGGCGAAGTGGCGCAGGAAGACGCCGCCGGCGATGGCCCCGCCGCCCGCCTCGTCGTCCCCGACGTTGCGCAGGTCGGCGACGGGGGAGCGCTGGTGGTCCTCGAACTCGGCCCACAGGGGCAGGGGCCACAGCCGCTCGCCCGCCACGTCGGCCGCCTGGCGCAGGGATCGCACCAGCTCCTCGTCGGTGCCCATCACGGCTGCCGCGTAGTGGCCGACAGCGGCGACCGCCGACCCCGTCAGCGTGGCCAGGTCCACGATCGCATCGGGGGACCATCCGGCGGCCAGGCGCAGGGTGTCCGCCAGCACCAGGCTCCCCTCCGCGTCGGTGTCGACCACCTCGACCGTCGTGCCGCCCCTGCAGCGCACGACGTCACCGGGTCGCTGGGCGTCCGCGCCGGGCATGTTCTCGGCCAACGGCAGCAGGCCGGTCACCTCCAGGTGCACGTCGAGGTCCGCCAGGACCCCGAATACCGCGGCGACGGCGGCCGCGCCGGCCATGTCGCTCTTCATGTCGCGCATGTCGTCGCCGCGCTTGAGCGACAGCCCGCCGCTGTCGAAGGTGACGCCCTTGCCCAGCAGCACCACGTGGCCGAGCGCGGCCTCCGGGCGGTAGCGCAGCTCGACCAGGCGCGGCGGGCTGGCCGAGCCGCGGCCGACGGCCAGCAACGCCCCGAAGCCCTCCGCCTCCAGGACCGACTCGTCGCTGACGGTGACCTCGGCGGCGCCGCCCACCAGCCGCTCCACGGCGTCGGCCAGGGC
>JALYGZ010000048.1 GCA_030776845.1 Actinomycetota bacterium | reverse complement strand
GCCCTGGCCGAGGCGGTCGCGGACCTGTCCCGGGGGGTGCGCGGGCTCGGCGCGCAGCTGGTCGGCGTGGACCGGTTGGACGACGACACCCGGCGCCCCGCGCTCGACGCGGTCGCACGGACCCGCGAGCTGTTCCCCGACCGCCGGACCCTGGCGATCAGCAGGGTGGTCGGACAGGTCCGCTCGACGGTCATCGACCTGCTGCGCGGCTCGGGCATGGACCTCGAGACCGCGCAGCGCACCCTGGACGAGGCCACCGGCCCGCCCGGGGAGCGGGGCTGACCGGTCGTCGCCTCAGGCCGTGGTGGCCGCGGCCTTGGCCCGCCACTGCAGCCAGGCGGTGATGAGGCGGTCAAGGTCGCCGTCGAGCACCGCGGCGGTGTTGCCGGTCTCCTGGCCGGTGCGGTGGTCCTTCACCATCTGGTACGGGTGCAGCACGTAGGAGCGGATCTGGCTGCCCCAGGCGACGTCGCGCTGCTCGCCGCGCACGGCCGCCAGCTCGGCCTCGCGCTGCTCGCGCTCCCGATCGGCGAGCTGGGCCTTGAGCAGCCTCAGCGCCGTCGCCTTGTTCTGCAGCTGGCTGCGCTCGTTCTGGCAGGCCACCACGATGCCGCTGGGCACATGGGTCAGGCGCACCGCCGAGTCCGTCGTGTTCACCCCCTGGCCGCCGGGCCCGGACGAGCGGAACACGTCGACCCGCAGGTCCTCGTCGGGGATCGTCACCTCGGCGTCGAGCTCGTCGAGCACGGGGACCACGTCGACGCTGGCGAAGGCCGTGTGGCGGCGTGACTGCGCGTCGAACGGGCTGATGCGGACCAGGCGGTGCACCCCCTGCTCGGCGTGCAGCAGGCCGTAGGCCCGCGGCCCGTGCACGGTGAACGTGGCCGACCGGATGCCGGCCTCCTCACCCTCCTGCTCGTCGTGCACGTCGACGCGGAAGCCGCGGCGCTCGGCCCAGCGCAGCAGCATGCGCTCGAGCATCTGGGCCCAGTCCTGGGAGTCGGTGCCGCCGGCGCCGGCGTGCACGGTGACCAGCGCGGCGCGCGCGTCGTGCTCCCCGGACAACAGCACGCGGATCTCGAGATCCTCCAGCGCCGCCTCCAAACCGGTCAGGCCCTCGGCCACCTCCGCGGCGGTCGCCTCGTCCTGCTCGTCGCGGGCGAGCTCGTCGAGGACCTGCAGGTCCTCCAACCGCTGGGCGAAGTCGTCGTAGACGCGCAGGTCGTCCTCGACGGCGGCCAGCTGGCTCATGAGCCGCTGGGCGCTGTCCGGGTCGTCCCACAGACCGGGCGTGGTGGCCCGCCGCTGCAGGTCGGTCAGCCGCCGGCGCTTGGCGTCGAGGTCAAAGGTACTCCTTTACCTCGGCGAGCCTCGCGGTGTACTCGGCCAGGGCCGGGCGGTGGTCGGTGGTCACGGCTATCCCTTGGTGACGGGCGAAAGCGGCTGCGGACGCATGGTAGCGGCGACCCCGCGTCGGTCAGGCCGTGCGCCGCGGCTGCGCGAGGGGTTTCGGGTGAGGTCGGCGACGTCGTCGAGCAGCTGCTGGGCCGCCGACGCCTCGCCGACGTCTCCGACGAGGCGCACCTGCACGGCGCGGTCGTCGTCGAAGACGAGCGCGGGCGTGGCGAAGACGCCGAAGTCGTCCTCGGCCTCGCGGTGGTGCAGGCCCACCTCGGCGCGCCAGCGCTCGCGCTCGGCGGCGAACGCGCCAAGGAGCAGCGACGCCCTAGCGGCGAGCTCCCCTAGCCCCTCGGGGGTGCTCACGTCGAGTTTCTCGACGTGGACGGCATGCAGGGCGGCGTCGACGTACTCCCGGTGCACCCGTCCGCCCTGGTCGCGGGCGCACTCGCCGAGCGCCAGCAGGTCCAGGCTCCACGAGGGCTCCTCGGCGTCCCACGGCTGCACCCGGGGCCCGCCAGGGCTCTGCCAGTACGGTCGCACGTCGGGCGGGCCCCCCGGCAGCGCCCTCAGCCAGCGCCACGCCCGCAGGCTGGAGGGGCACTGCAGGTCCAGGTACACGGCGGTGAGAACGGGCACGGCGGTCCTTGTCGTCGCCTCCAGTCACGCGAGAAGGTCGGCGATACTCTAGGGACGACTCACCGCAGTGAGAAGACTACTTTTTGTGGTTACAAGGGGCTACCCCGGGCCGGGGCGACCGCGCGCCAGTGGGTTTCGGACCTGCCGTTCGGTACAGTTGCGCCACCGGAAGGGGGTCGCCATGACGCCGCTCATCGACGCGACCGAGATGTACCTGCGGACCATCTGGGAGCTGGAGGAGGAGGGTATCCGGCCCCTACGGGCGCGGCTGGTGGAGCGGCTCGGGCTCTCGGCGCCGGCGGTGAGCGAGACGGTCGCCCGGCTGGAGGAGGAGGGCCTGCTGGAGCTGGGGCCCGACCGGACCCTGGCCCTGACCCCGCTGGGCCGCGAGCTGGCCGTCGGGGTCATGCGGAAGCACCGGCTGGCCGAGTGCCTGCTGACGGACATCATCGGGCTGGAGTGGGAGCAGGTGCACGTCGAGGCGTGCCGGTGGGAGCACGTCATCTCCGACGACGTGGAGTCGCGTATCGCGGCGCTGCTCGGAAACCCCGTCACCTGCCCTCACGGCAATCCCATCCCGGGCACCCCGAGCGTGGAGGGGGACACGCTGGTCACGATGGCGGAGGCGGCCGAGCGCAGCGCGCGCGCTACCGTGCGGCGCATCTCGGAGCGCCTGCAGGTGGACGTCGAGGCGATGCGGTTCCTGCGGGAGCACCACCTGGGCCCCGGCACCCGCCTGCAGCTCGTCCTCGACGGGCCCGACGTCGTCGCCACGGTCGGCGACGAGTCGGTCACGGTGGACCTCGACATGGCCGAGCACGTGTACGTGGCGGTGTAGGCGCCGGCGTGTCATCCCCGCAGCGGCGACCCGCGGACGCGTCTCAGGCCATCGCTCCCGCCGACCGGGTGCTCGACGCGCACGCGGGCGGCAAGATCTCCGTGCGCACCAAGCGGTCGGTGCGCACCCGCGAGGACCTCGCCGTCGTCTACACCCCCGGAGTGGCCCGGGTCTGCCGGGCCATCGCCGACGACCCGAAGCTGGCACGGGCCCTCACGATCAAGCGCAACAGCGTGGCCGTCGTGTCCGACGGCTCTGCCGTGCTGGGACTGGGCGACATCGGTCCAGCCGCCGCCATGCCCGTGATGGAGGGCAAGGCGATGCTGCTCAAGGACTTCGCCGACGTGGACGCCTACCCCATCTGCCTGGACGAGCGCGACCCCGACCGGCTGGTGGACATCGTCGCCGCGCTGTCGGTGGGCTTCGGCGGCATCAACCTGGAGGACATCGCCGCGCCGCGCTGCTTCGAGGTCGAGGGCAAGCTGCGCCAGCGGGTCGACGTCCCGGTCTTCCACGACGACCAGCACGGCACCGCCGTGGTCGTGCTCGCCGCGCTGCTCAACGCCGTCAAGATCGTCGGCAAGGAGGTCGGCCCCCGCCTGCGGGTCGTCGTGCAGGGCATCGGCGCCGCGGGCATCGCCGTGGCCAACCTGCTGCTGGCGGCCGGGGTGGAGGACCTGGTCGGCGTCGACCGCAACGGCATCGTGACCCCGCGCCGCCGGGAGGCGCGCGACCCGATCTACCGCCGGCTCGGCAGGCAGACCAATCCGCGCCGGCTGCAGGGCCCCAAGGAGGTGGCGCTGGCCGGCGCCGACGTCTTCATCGGCCTGTCCGCGGGCGACACGCTCACCCTCGAGCAGCTGGGGTTGATGGCCGGGGACGCCGTCGTCTTCGCCATGGCCAATCCCACCCCGGAGATCGATCCGGCGGTGGCGCGCCGCCGTGCCGCCGTCGTGGCCACCGGCCGCAGCGACGAGCCCAACCAGATCAACAACGTGCTGTGCTTCCCGGGGCTGTTCCGGGGCCTTCTCGACTCGGGCGCCCGCGCGGTCACCGACCCCATGAAGGTGGCCGCGGCGGAGGCCATCGCGCTGATCGTCGAGCCCGGCCGGCTGACCGCCGACTACATCATCCCGTCGCCGTTCGACCGGGCCGTGGTGCCGGCCGTGGCGCGGGCCGTGGCCACCGCCGCGGTCCACACCGGGGCCGCGCCCGCGGTCCCCGCCCGACCGCTGTGACAC
>JALYGZ010000047.1 GCA_030776845.1 Actinomycetota bacterium | reverse complement strand
GCTCGCAGTCGGCCACGAGCGTGCCGACGCGCTCGTGGGCGGCCCGGAACGCGACGCCGTGGGCGACGAGCGCCTCGGCCAGGTCGGTCGCCAGCGCGGCCCCACCGGCGGCGGCGGCCAGGCGCTCCCGGTCAAAGCGTAGCGACCCGATCATGCCGGCCACGGCCGGCAGCGCCAACTCCAGCGTGTCGACCGCATCGAAGACGGGGGCCTTGTCCTCCTGCAGGTCCCGGTCGTAGGTCAGCGGCAGGCCCTTGAGCGTGACGAGCAGCGCCACGAGGTCGCCGACGAGCCGCCCGGACTTGCCCCGCACGAGCTCGGCGACGTCGGGGTTGCGCTTCTGGGGCATGATCGAGGACCCGGTCGAAAAGGCGTCGCCCACGCGCACCCAGCCGAACTCCGTCGAGGCCCACAGCACGACGTCCTCGCCCAGCCGCGACAGGTGCACCCCCAGCAGCGCGCAGGCGGCGAGGAACTCGGCGGCGAAGTCGCGGTCGGCGACCGCGTCCATGGAGTTCTCCGCGGCCCTGGCGAAGCCGAGCGAGCGGGCGTAGCGGTCCGGATCCACCGCCAGGGTCGTCCCCGCGAGCGCGCCCGACCCCAGGGGCGACGCGTCCATGCGCGCCCGGGCATCGGCCAGGCGGCCCGCGTCGCGCTCGAGCGCCCACGCGTGGGCGAGCAGGTGGTGGCCGAGGACGACCGGCTGCGCGCGCTGCAGGTGCGTGTAGCCGGGGGCCAGCCAGTCGAGGACCTCCTCGGCCTTGTCGGCCAGCGCCCGGCGGACCTCGCCCAGCAGGGGCAGCAGCCGGCGGTCGGTGACGCGGACGAGGTAGCGGCGCAGGTCGGCGGCGATCTGGTCGTTGCGGCTGCGCCCGGCGCGCAGCTTGCCGCCGGTGTCGCCGCACAGCTCGACGAGCCGGCGCTCGACGGCACCGTGGAGGTCCTCGTCGCCGTCGGCGAAGACGAACGCCCCCCCGGCGAGCTCCTCGGCGATGGTCTGCAGAGCCTCGGTGATCGCCAGCCGCTCGGCCCCCGACAGGATCCCGAGCCGCTCCAGTTCCGCGGCATGCGCGTGGGACCCGGCCAGGTCGTCCGGCCACAGGCGCACGTCGACGTCGACGCTGCGCCCCAGCCGCCAGGCCGCCCGGTCGGGTTCGCCGGAGAACCGCGCGCCCCACAACCTTCCCGGCGTCACAGCGAGCCCTGGCGACGCGCCCACACCTTCGTCGGCAGACCCCACAGCCTGACGAACCCCTCGGCCTGGGTGTGGTCGAAGCGGTCCGCCTCGTCGTAGGTCGCCAGATCGTGGTCGTACAGGCCGTGGGGGCTGCGGCGGCCGACCACGGCCGCGGCGCCCTTGAACAGGCGCATGCGCACGTCCCCGGTCACGTAGCGCTGCGCCACGGCCATGAACGAGTCGAGCGCCTCCTTCAGCGGCGTGAACCACAGCCCGTTGTAGACGAGCTGGGCGTAGCGGCCCTCCAGGCCGCGCTTGTCCTGGGCCAGCTCCTGCTCCAGGCACAGGTCCTCCAGGTCGCGGTGGGCCGTCAGGATGGTCACGGCGCCCGGGCACTCGTACAGCTCACGGCTCTTGATGCCGACGAGCCGATCCTCGACCATGTCGATCCGCCCCACGCCGTACGCCCCGGCGCGCCGGTCGACCTCCGCGACGAGGGCGGCCAGGTCCAGCTCCTTGCCGTCCACCGCCGCCGGCAACCCGGCGTCGAAGGTCAACGCGAGCTCCTCGGGCTCGTCGGGGGTGTCGGCCGGCGCGGCGGAGCGCTCGAAGACCTCCTCGGGCGGCGACGCCCACGGGTCCTCCAGGACGCCGCACTCGACGGTCCGCCCCCACAGGTTCTCGTCGATCGAGTACGGCGAGGCCGGGCCCACCGGCACGGGGATGCCGCGCTCGGCGGCCCACCGGATGGCGGCGTCGCGCGTCAGCCCCCACTCGCGGATGGGCGCCTCGACCGCCAGCTCCGGCGCGATCGCCATCGCGGTGACCTCGAAGCGCACCTGGTCGTTGCCCTTGCCGGTGCACCCGTGCGCCACCGCCTCGGCGCCGCTCTCGCGGGCCACGCGCACCAGTTGGCGGGTGATCAGCGGGCGCGACAGGGCCGACACCAACGGGTACTTGCCCATGTACAGCGCGTTGGCGGCGATGGCGGGGGCCACGAAGTCGTCGGCGAACTCGGCGCGGGCGTCGACGACGACGGACTCCACGGCGCCGCACTCCAGCCCCCGACGACGAACCTCGTCCAGCGCGCCGGGACCGGCCTGGCCGACGTCTACGGCGCAGGCGATGACCTCGTAGCCCTTGTGCTCGGCCAGCCAGCGGATGGCCACGGACGTGTCCAAGCCGCCGGAGTAGGCGAGGACGCAGCGGGGAGCGGTCACGGGACCTCCTCGGATGTCGGGGAGCGGCGCGGGGGACCGGTCGGCGGCCGGGGCCCGGCGTCGGGCCAGCCGCGCTTGACGGTCGACAGTCGCTCGGCCACGCGGCGGCCGGTGATCCCCTCCACGGCGACGACGAGCAGCGTGTCGTCGCCCTGCACCGTCGCCAGGACGTCGGGCAGCTCGGCCTGGTCGATGGCGCTGGCCACCGCCGCGGCCGCGCCCGGGAGGGTCCGCACGACCGCAAGGTTGCCGCTGGCGTCCACGCCGAGGACGAACTGGCGCAGGATCTGCGACAGGCGGCTGGGCTCGGGCAGGGCGTAGGCCACCGTGCCGTCGGCGCCGCGGACCTTGGCGATGCCCAACTCCTCCAGGTCACGGCTGACCGTGGCCTGGGTCGCCTCGACGCCGCGCCCCCGCAGCAGCGCCACCAGCTGGCCCTGGGAGCCGGTCTCGTAGCGCTCGACCAGGTCGGCCAGCAGGCGCTGGCGCGCCGCCTTGCTCACGGGCCGACCCGGCTCATACCGGACCCGCCCGACTCACCGGCCCACGCCCCGGACCCTCCCAGCAACCACAGCAGGAGGGCCTTCTGGGTGTGCAGGCGGTTCTCGGCCTGGTCCCAGACCGCGCTGCGCGGTCCGTCGATGACCTCCGCGGTGATCTCCTCCCCCCGGTGGGCGGGCAGGCAGTGCAGCACGACCGCGTCGTCGTCGGCCACCGCCAGGACGCCCTCATCGACGCGGTAGGCGCGCAGCGCGGCCACGCGGGCCTCCCGCTCGGCGTCCTGGCCCATGCTGGCCCACACGTCGGTGTAGACCACGTCGGCGCCCGTCGCGGCCTCCCGGGGGTCGGCGGTGACGAGGACCCGGCCCCCGGTGCGGGCGGCCAGGGC
>JALYGZ010000046.1 GCA_030776845.1 Actinomycetota bacterium | reverse complement strand
CCGCCGACCAGCGCCAGCCGGAAGCGCGCCGGGCAGGCCGCCAAGCGGCGCAGGTCGCCGGGGCGGACCGTCGGCAGGACCCGTCCGTCCTGCTGTGGGTACTGGCGGGTGGCCATGGGTCACGACGCTAGCCGCGGCCTGCGACACCTCCGGCCCGCCGGGCCCGCGCCGGGGCGGCGCGGTAGGCTGCCCGCTCCCCCTGTCCGACCGCCGCCGAAAGGGCCCCCTTCGTGACCGAGCACCTGCAGGGACCGCCCCGGGTCCGCCCGCGCCGCTCCTGCCTGGCGGTCCCGGGGAGCTCGCCGAAGATGCTGGGCAAGGCCCCGGGGCTGGCCGCCGACCAGGTCTTCCTCGACCTCGAGGACTCCGTCGCGCCCGGGGAGAAGGAGGAGGCGCGCGCCCACGTCGCCGGGGCGCTGCGGGACGGGCAGTGGGGGGACAAGACCGTCGTCGTGCGCATCAACGCGATCGACACCCGCTGGGCCTGCCGGGACGTGCTGGAGGTCGTCGAGGCGGCCGGGGAGCACCTGGACTGCGTGATGATCCCGAAGGTGCAGGCGCCCGGGGAGGTCGAGTTCGTCGACCACATGCTGCGGATGATCGAGCAGACCAGGGGCCTGGAGCACCGCATCGGCATCGAGGCGCAGATCGAGAGCGGCCCCGGGCTGACGATGATCGACGAGATCGCGGCGGCCTCGGACCGTCTGGAGACGCTGATCTTCGGGCCCGGCGACATGGCGGCCGCCCTCGGGATGCCGTCGCTCACGGTGGGCGAGACCGTCCCGGAGTATCCCGGCGACCACTGGCACTGGGTGCTCATGCGCATCCTCGTCGCGGCCCGGTCGTTCGGCCTGCAGGCCATCGACGGCCCCTACGCGCGCATCCGCGACCTCGACGGCTACCGGGAGGTCGCGCGCCGGGCGCGGATCCTGGGGTTCGACGGCAAGTGGGTGCTGCACCCCGGCCAGATCGACGTGGCCAACGAGGTCTTCTCCCCCCGGCAGGACGACTACGACCGGGCGGAGGACATCCTCGACGCCTACCGGCGCGCCACCGACGACGAGCGTGCCGGCGCCGCGATGTTCGGCGACGAGATGATCGACGAGGCGACGCGCAAGATGGCCGAGGTCACGGCGCTGCGGGGGCGCGCGGCCGGTATGCGCCGGAGCGGTGCGGGTGTCTCGGGCGGGTGACCGCCGGCGTGGGCGACCCGCGGGCCGGGTAGGTCTGCCGGTACAGATGGTGAGACCGGTTGGGGTGCGGCGCCGGGCGCCGGGGGCTCCGCTGGGAGGTCGCCGGGACATGGCCCGCGCGCTGACCCTGGTGTGCGTGGCGGGTCCCACCGTCCTGCTCGTCGCGGTGTGGCTGGCCGACCTGGATCCGCGGGCCAGGATGACGGTGCTGGTGGCCTGCGCGCTGTGCTACGGCCTGGCGGGGATGGTGGCCGTGGCGGGCGGGCGGCTGCCGCAGTGGGGCTACCAGGGCAGCGTCGCGGCCGTCACCGCGCTGATCGGCCTGGCCTGCTACGCCGTCGGCGGGGGGGCGCTCACCGCCGCCGGGGGAGCGCTGTACCTGTGGCCGGCGCTGCTGGCCGCCCACTTCTTCGACCGTGCCTCCACCGCCGGGCACCTGGCCTTCGTGGGCCTGTCCTACGCGCTCGTCCTCGCCGCGCTCGGCGACCGTGGATCCGTGGCGGCGCAGTGGCTGCTGACCGTGGCGACGGTCGTCACCGGCGCGGGAGTGGTGATCTGGCTCGATCGGCGCACCCACCGACTGGCGCTGACCGACCCGCTCACGGGTCTGCTGAACCGTCGGGCGTGGGACCTTGGGCTGCAGCGCGAGGTCGCCCGGGCGGCCCGCGGCGCCGGGAACCTGTGCGTCGTGCTGTTGGACCTCGACCACTTCAAGCAGGTCAACGACCAGCAGGGACACGACAGCGGGGACCGCCTGCTGGACGCCACAGGCTCGGCCTGGAGCGCCCAGCTTCGCCGCAGCGACGTACTGGCCCGGCTGGGAGGGGACGAGTTCGCGCTCATCCTGCCGGACTGCACCACCGAGACGGCCGTCCAGATCGCCGAGCGGCTCCGCGCGGCGACTCCGGACGGGCACACCTGCTCGGCGGGCATCGCCTGCTCGGACGGCGACACCGGCCGGGAGCTCGTCAAGCGGGCCGACGAGGCGCTGTACCAGGCCAAACGCGGTGGCCGCAACCGCGCCGTGCTGTCGAGCTGAGCCACCTTCGCCCGCGGCGTCCTGTAGGTATCAGGCGGCGTCGGCCGCCAGGGCCTCGGCGAGCAGCCGGCGGATGATGACCCGCAGCGCCAGGATCTCGTCGGCGCCCTCGAAGATCGACAGCACGCGGGCGTCGACGAAGTAGCGCGACACGGGGTACTCCTCGGCGTACCCCATGCCGCCGTGCAGCTGCTGGGCCTCGCGGGTGACGCGCTCGGCCGCCAGGCAGCTCAGCGACTTGGCCATGCTGGCCTCCAGCTGGCCCTCGCCGGCGCCCAGCAGCCCGGCCGCCCGGTGGGTGAAGCGACGGCAGGCGGCCAGCAGCACCGCCATGCGGGCCAGCTTGGCCCTGGTCAGGCCGTAGTCGGCGAGCGGCACGCCGAACACCCGCCGCTCCCGCGTGTAGCGCAGGGCCTCGTCGTAGGCGGCCTGCATCAGCCCCAGGGCCCGGGCGGCGGTCTGCAGCCGGCCGGTGGCGAACGCGTCCATCTGGAGGTAGAAGCCGCGACCCAGTCCGTCCTGGTCACCGACGAGGTTGGTCGCCGGCAGCCGGTAGCCCTCGAAGGACAGCTCGAACGAGTGCATGCCCCGGTAGCCGATCGTGGGGATGGCCCGCCCCTGGATGCGGCCGCCACGCTCACCCTCATGGGCGAACTGGTGTCCGGCCAGCGGGGGCTTCTCGACGACGAACAGCGACAGCCCGCGGTGGGCCAGGGAGGGGTCGGGATCGGTGCGGGCCAGCAGCATCAGCAACTCGGCGCGGCCAGCGAAGGTACACCAGGTCTTCACGCCGTCGACGACGAAGTCGTTCCCGTCGCGGGTGGCGGTCGTCTTCAGGTTGGCCACGTCCGACCCGTGGTCGGGCTCGGTGACCGCCACGGCGCACATGAGGTCCCCGCCGGCGATGGGGGGCAGCCACCGCTCCCGCTGCTCGCTCGTGCCGCCCTTGATCAGCGCCCTCGACAGGATCTCCGGGCGCGTGATGAGGCTGCCGGCGACCCCCAACGAGCCGCGGGACAGCTCCTCGGTCACGACGACCATCGACAGGAAGTCGGTACCGTCCTCCTGGGCGAACCCGCCGAAACGCTCGGGGATGGACAGGCCGAAGCAGCCCATCTCGGCCAGGTCGCGGATGAGCTCCTCGGGGATGTCCTCGTCGTGGCGGTGCACGCGCTCGGCGACCGGCGCGACCTTCGACTCGGCGTAGTCCCGGAACGTCCGGCGCACCATCTCGAAGTCGTCGCCCAGGTGCCGCGGCGGCTCCTCGCCGGCGACGAGCCGGTCCGCGAGCCGCTCGATCAGCGCCGGGTCCCGCGCCGCGCGCAGCGCCTCGACCCCCGCCTGCCCGTCGACCGGCGGCCCGTCGCCCCGCAG
>JALYGZ010000045.1 GCA_030776845.1 Actinomycetota bacterium | reverse complement strand
CCGGGCGTCGATGCCGCCGGCCCCGTCCCGCAGCCGCCGGCCAGGACGACCAGGACGGCGGCGAGCCAGCGCAGCGGCGAGCGGACAGCGGGTGCCACGGCGCCGATGCTAGTCAGCGCCGGCCTGGGCCCGCCTGCTATACCCGGAGGGCATGGACCCCCTGCCACTCGGCCCGGGCCGATGAGCCGGCCCCCCGTCGGCGCGGTCGTGTTCGACCTGGGCGGCGTGCTCGTGGACTGGGACCCCCGCCACCTGTACCGCACCCTGTTCGGCGGCGACGACGCGGCGATGGAGTGGTTCCTGGCCAACGTCTGCAACTCCGAGTGGAACGCCGAGCAGGACCGGGGCCGGCCGTTCGCGGAGGGCGTGGCCGAGGCCACGGCCCGCTTCCCCGAGTATCGGGATCTCATCCGCGCCTACCACGAGCGCTGGGAGGAGACCCTGGACGGGCCGATCGAGGCCACGGTGGACCTGCTCGCCGAGCTCGACGCCCGGGGCACGCCGCTGTACGCGCTGACCAACTGGTCGCCCGAGACCTGGCCGGTCGCCCGCGAGCGCTTCGGCTTCCTGCGCCGCTTCGACGGCATCCTCGTGTCAGGCCACATCGGCATCGTCAAGCCGGACCGGGCGATCTTCGCCCTGCTCGCCGAGCGCTTCGATCTCGAGCCGGCGCGCACGCTGCTCGTCGACGACTCGCCGGAGAACGTCCGTGCGGCCCACGAACTGGGCTTCCGTGCCGTGCGCTTCGTCTCACCGGCGCGGCTGCACGCCCGGCTGGCAGATCTCGGGCTGCTGGACGGTGAGGGGCGCATTCCGTCCGGGCGGCCGGGACGATAGTGTGACGATGGCCCACGGCGACGGGCCGGCTGGAGGACATGATGACGTTGGAGAGTGTGGCGCTGCTGGTCGCCGGAGCCGGCCTGCTCGCGGTCGCCGTCGCCGCGATCGTGGTCACCAGGACGCACCTGCACCTGCACCGCACCGAGCACGACCTGCGCGAGGCCCAGACGCTGCTCGCCGAGAGGCTGACGGACATGGAGCGGGCGCGACACGGCGCCGAGACGCAGCGTCGTGAGTCGGCGCACGTCACCGCCAGGCTGGTCCAGTACGAGGACAGCGGGGTGCGTCGCTACCGCCTCATCCTGCACAACCTGGGCGACGCCGTGGCCAAGGGCGTCGACTACGCCCTCGTGGCGACCGACCCGTCCTCCCCGCCGCCGCGCATCTTCGAGGGGGCCGACCTGTTCCCGCTGTCCAAGCTCGACCCCGGCCAGCGCTTCTTCCTGTCGGCCATGCCCGTAGGCGACGGGAACCTGTACAAGGTCGAGCTGAAGTGGTCCGACGAGGAGGGCACGAAGAGCGACGTCGTGCCCGTCTCGCTGGAGAAGGTGTTCCTGACGGCCTGAGCGGCCGGCCCCCTCAGCCGGTCGGGGGCCGGCGCACGGCGGACACGACGAGCCGCCGCGCGTCGGAGAATCGCGGCGAGCAGGTCGTGAGCACGAGCGTCGGACGTCTGGTCGGCGCGAGCACCCCCGTCCGGGAGGGGGCCACCTCACGCTGTCCCCTGACGACGTAGGTGAACGTGCCGCGCGCGGTGAGCAGGCGCACCTCGTCGCCGGCCCGCAGCTCGTCCAGTGACCAGAAGGGCGCCCCGTACGTCGTGCGGTGTCCGGCGATGCCGACCCGTCCCCGATCCTGCCAGGGGTACGCCGTCGACGTGTAGTGCCCCGGCCCGCGGTTGAGATCGACGCTGTCCGTGCCCTCAACGACCGCGTGGTTCACGCCGATGCTGGGGATGCGCAGGATGGCAATCGCGCCGGCCGGGGGGGAGGCGGCGGGCGCGCGCGGCGCAGCGACCGGCCTGGGGGCCGGACGCTCGGGGTGGCGCGCCCGGTCGTCGATGCGCTCGATCACACGCCGTCGCAGGTCGGTGTTCGCCCGGTCCGCCGACAGCCCCGTCCCCCAGTACAGCCACCCCTGGTAGACGGCGACGGCCACACCGGCCAACAGCAGGGCGACACCCAGCGACCGCATGGTCGCCACTCGTTTCAGCAAAGCAGGCATACCGGGTAAAGTACCAATAACTTCCGCCTGCAGAGCCTGGACGTGTTGGACGACGTGCACCTGGTCGCCCTGTGGGGCGACGACCACCGCGAGCTCGGCCCCATCGTCGCGTCCCGCCTCGACGGCAGGTGCGCCGTCGCCCTGTCGCGCGGCCGCTACCCCAAGCGGACACCCGCCG
>JALYGZ010000044.1 GCA_030776845.1 Actinomycetota bacterium | reverse complement strand
CCCCTTCGTGGGACTGGCGCCGAACTTGCACGGGCAGCCGGCGTCGCAGCTGCACGCCTCCAGGTAGTCGCCGGACAGGGACCACTGCACATCGCTCATGGTGTGCCTCCCGCTCTCGTTGACGGTGCTCCTTCGGTGGACGGTGGGCCGGCGGCTCTTGCCACGCCCGTCCTCCCCGTGGGTTGGCGGTCCCGCGCGCCGGCCCCGGTTCCGTGCCTTCTGATCGTCCCAGGTGAGGCGACGCCCTGCAAGGACAGGTTGTGAACCTCACCCCCGCCCACCTCGGACGTGACACCTCCGCGGTCCCCGACGCCCCGGTCGTAGGCTTGCGGCCGTCCGGGGAAACCGGTTCGCAGACGAGGCAAGGGGCGACCATGGCGACAGACCGCAAGGCCACGACCGTCTGGGAGGGTGACCTGGGCTCCGGTGGCGGGACGACGACGCTGGACACCACCGGCCTCGCCGGCGAGCTGGCCGTGTCCTGGCCGTCGCGGGCCGAGGACCCCGGCGGGCGCACCAGCCCCGAGGAGCTCATCGCCGCCGCGCACTCGGCCTGCTACTCGATGGCGCTGTCCAAGGCGCTCGCCGACGGAGGCCACACGCCCGAGCGGCTGGAGACCTCGGCGGTGGCCACGTTCGACACCGCCGGGGGCCCGCACATCAGCGGCGTGGCGCTGACCGTGCGCGGCAGCGTCCCGGGCATCGGCGAGGACGAGTTCCGAGAGGCGGCCGAGGCGGCCAAGGACGGCTGCCCGGTGTCGCAGGCGATCGCCGGCAACGTGCCCATCACCCTGGACGCCTCCCTGACTTGACCCCACCCGGCGTGTGTCGACCGGCGTGCGGAATCCGGCAGCCACTCGACACACCCGCGAGCAGTGAGGACACCGTGAGCACGCAGCAGCCCCGGCTGGCGGAGACCCGCGTGGTCGACGTGGACATCGCCGACCGCATGGAGCGGTCCTTCCTGGACTACTCCATGAGCGTCATCGTGGGCCGCGCCCTCCCCGACGTCAGGGACGGGCTGAAGCCGGTCCAGCGGCGCATCCTGTACGCGATGTGGGAGGCGGGCCTGCGCCCGGGACGCCCGTACCGCAAGTGCGCGTCGGCGGTCGGCGACGTGATGAAGAAGTACCACCCGCATGGGGACACCTCGATCTACGAGGCGCTCGTGCGCATGGCGCAGGACTTCGCCAGCCGTGAGCCGCTCGTCGACGGGCACGGCAACTTCGGGTCGGTCGACGGCGACGCCGCCGCGGCGATGCGCTACACCGAGGCGCGGCTGTCGGCGATGGCGATGGAGCTGCTCGACGGCATCGACGAGGACACCGTCGACTTCGTCGCGAACTACGACGGGTACGAGACCGAGCCGGTCGTGCTGCCGGCGCGCTTCCCGAACCTGCTGGTGAACGGCTCCAGCGGGATCGCCGTGGGGATGGCCACCAACATCCCGCCGCACAACCTCGGCGAGGTCGTCGACGCGTGCCTGCGTCTGATCGAGGCGCCCGACACCGATCTCGACGGGCTCATGCGGCACGTGCCGGCGCCCGACTTCCCGACCGGCGCCCGCATCGTGGACACGCCCGGCCTCCGCGAGGCCTACGCAACCGGAAAGGGTGCGGTCACCGTCGAGGCGGTCGCGACCGTCGAGCGCCGGTCCGGCGGCATGCCGCGGATCGTCGTGACCGAGCTTCCCTACCAGGTCAACAAGGCGGCCCTGCTGGCCAAGGTCGCCGACTTCGTCAAGCAGCGCCGGCTGGAAGCGGTCCGCGACCTGCGCGACGAGTCGTCCCGGGACGGCATGCGGGTGGTGATCGAGCTGAAGCGGGGCGAGGAGCCCGCCACCGTGATCGCCCGTCTGTACGAGCTGACCGACCTGCGGACCACCTGGCACGTCAACATGGTGGCTCTCCTCGGCGACGAGGCGGCCGGGCGCCTGCAGCCGCGCACGGTCGGACTGCGTGAGGCGCTCGACCGGTACCTGGCCCACCAGCGGCGGGTGCTCACCCGGCGGACCACTTTCCGGCGCGACCGGGCGGCGGCGCGGGCGCATGTGCTGGAGGGGCTGCTGCTGGCCCTGGACCACCTCGACGAGGTGATCGCGCTCATCCGCGGCTCGGCCACCGTCGAGGACGCGCGTCGGGGGCTGGTCGCCCGCTTCGGGCTGTCGGACGCGCAGGCCACGGCCGTCCTCGACATGCCGCTGCGCCGGCTCGCGGCCCTGGAGCGCCGGAGGCTCGCCGACGAGCACGCCGAGCTGGTCGCGCTCGTCGCCGAGCTCGAGCGGGTGCTGGCC
>JALYGZ010000043.1 GCA_030776845.1 Actinomycetota bacterium | reverse complement strand
GCCCTGGCCGTCCTCGACGCGGCCCGCCGGGACGACGTGTACTGGGCGGGGCGGCTGACCCTGTGCGGCGACGAAGAGGACCTCGACCGCTACGACCGGGTGTTCGACGCCTATTTCTCCGGCGAGCGT
This sequence comes from Actinomycetota bacterium, assembly GCA_030776845.1. Classification (GTDB taxonomy): domain Bacteria; phylum Actinomycetota; class Nitriliruptoria; order Euzebyales; family Egibacteraceae; genus JAHWKQ01. Next base: position 2,054 of record JALYGZ010000043.1, on the reverse strand, counting down.
CCCCCCCTCCGTCCGGCGCCCCCCCGGGCGGTGCGGACCGTCGTCCGTCAGGTGGGAGCCCAGCCGCCGGCCGGCGACGACGGCGATGAGGAGCGCGGGGAGGTCTGGGCCAGCGCGAGCACCGCCGAGCAGCTGCGGCACCGCGACTTCACCAGCCTGGACGCCGACGAGCGGGCCGTGGTGGCCCGCCTGCTGGACGCCTTCCGGCTGCCGGGCGAGACCCGAAGGAGCCGCCGACTGCGCCCCGCCGCCCGCGGCCGCGTCGACCGGGCGCGCACCGTCCGCGAACTGCTGCGCCGCGGGGGGGAGCCGGCCCGCCTCCGCCACCGGCAGCGAGACCCCAGGCCCCGGCGGGTCGTCCTGCTCGTCGACATCAGCGGGTCGATGAGCGTGTACGCCTCCGGCCTGCTGCGCTTCGCTCATGCGGCTTCCCGGCGTGGCACGGCCGGCACCGAGGTCTTCACCGTCGGCACGCGCCTCACCCGGGTCACCCGGGAGATGAGCCACCGGGACCCGGACACCGCGATGGCGGCGGTCAGCGCGGCCATGCCCGACTGGAGCGGCGGGACGCGGCTGGGCTCGGGGCTCAAGGAGTTCCTCGACGAGTGGGGGCAGCGCGGCGCCGCCCGCGGCGCGGTCGTCCTGGTCCTGTCCGACGGCTGGGAACGCGGCGACGCGGCGCTGCTGGGCGAGCAGATGGCCCGCCTGGCGAGGCTGGCGCACCGGGTGGTCTGGGCGAACCCGCGCAAGGCGCGGCCGGGCTACGCGCCGCTGGCGGCGGGCATGGCCGCCGCCCTGCCGCACGTCGACGATTTCGTCGAGGGCCACAGCGTGGCCGCGCTCGAGCACCTCGCCCGGATCGTCACCGGCGCGGCTGCTGGGCACTCTGTACACAGCGGGACAGGAGGTCGCGGTGCGTGAGGTGCTTCCCATGGTCCGACAGTGGCGCGCGGAGGGCACGCCGGTGGCGGTGGCCACCGTCGTGGGCGTCGACAGGAGCGCACCCCGCCAGCCCGGCGCCGTGATGGCCGTCAGCGGCGACGGGCGGGTCGCCGGCAGCGTCTCGGGGGGGTGCGTCGAGGGGGCGGTCTTCGAGCTCGCGCAGCAGGTCCTCGACGACGGGCGTCCCCGGCTGGTGACCTACGGCATCAGCGACGAGCAGGCCTTCAGCGTCGGCCTGACGTGCGGCGGGACGATCGAGGTCTTCGTCGAGCGGCCCGACTGGTGAGCGGGCCCACCGCGCGATGAGCGTGTTCGAGCGCCTCGCGGACGCCATCGACGGCGGCGTGCCCGTCGCCCTCGTGACGGTGCTCGACGTGGACACCCCCTCGGCGGCCGGGCGGACGGACGTGCGGCCCGGCGCGAAGCTGCTGGTCGCCGAGGGCGACCTGACCGGGGGGCTGGGCAGCGAGGGCCTGGACGTGGCGGCCGCCGACGACGCACGCGGGCTGCTGGCCCAGGGCCAGACCGGACAGCGCCGCTACGGGGCCCGGGGGGAGCGTCGCCGCGACGACGTCCTCGTCTTCATCGAGTCCTTCGCCCCGCCTCCGCGCATGCTGGTGTTCGGGGCCATCGACTACGCCGCGGCGGTCACCCGGGTCGGCGACCTGCTCGGCTACCACGTCACGGTCTGCGACGCCCGCAAGGTGTTCGCCACGCCCGAGCGCTTCCCCGGCGCCCGGGAGGTCGTGGTCGACTGGCCGCACCGCTACCTGGAGCGCACCGCGGTGGACGCGCGCACCGTGATCTGCGTGCTCACCCACGACCCGAAGTTCGACGTCCCCCTGCTGGAGGTGGCCCTGGGGACCCCCGCGGCTTACGTCGGCGCGATGGGCAGCCGCCGTACGCACGCCGACCGCCTCGAGCAGCTTCGCCGGCGGGGCGTGTCGGCCGCGGCCCTGGACCGGCTGCGCTCGCCCATCGGCCTGGACCTCGGTGCCCGGACCCCCGAGGAGACGGCGGTGTCCATCGCCGCGGAGATCATCCAGTGCCGCTGGGGCGGCAGCGGACGGCCGCTGTCGGACACCGCCGGGGCCATCCACGCGCAGCGGAGG
>JALYGZ010000042.1 GCA_030776845.1 Actinomycetota bacterium | reverse complement strand
GGTGATCGCCACGCCCATGGCCCCCGGGTCGCGCGGCCCCAGCCCGGCCAGCCGGTACTCGGCGTCGCGCACGCCCGTGGGCACGTAGCCCCGCGTCGGCGGCGGCGGCTCCTCGCCGCGCATGAGCCCGTCGACGAGCTCGACGGCGCGGTCGGGGTCCGTGCACTCGTAGTTGTAGTAGTCGATGGTGACGACCGGGGCGCCCTCGCAGTTGCCCAGGCACTCGGCGTGCTCCAGCGTCAGCTCGCCCCCGGGCGTCGTGCCGTCGTGGCCCACGCCGAGATGCTCGCTCAGGCGGTCGAAGACCTCCTGGCCGCCGCGGACCTTGCAGCTGAAGTTCGTGCAGACACTGACCAGGTGGCGCCCCATCGGCTCGCGCTTGAGCATCGTGTAGAACGTCGCGACCCCGGCGACTTCCGCCTTCGACAGCCCGAGCAGCTGCGCGCACTCGGCGATGCCGTCGTCGGAGACGTGCCCGTCCTGCACCTGGACGAGGTGCAGCAGCGGCAGGAGCGCGGACCGCGCCCCCGGATAGCGCCCGATGATCTCGTGCGCCCTCTCCCGCAGCTCAGCCGACAGCACCTACCGTCCGCCCTTCAGACCACCAGACAGGAAGGCGCTGCACCCTTGGTCGGCCCGTCCCGGGCACAGCGTGAACCTGCCCCTTGCGGAGCCCGGGACGGGCCGACCGACGCGACACGGGCAGCGCCCGGTCACCTGTCCACCCCGCCCATGACCGGGTCAAGGCTGGCCACGGCCGCGATGACGTCGGCCACGAGCAGCCCACGCGTCACGTCGGGCAGCCCGCCCATGTGCACGAAGGACGGGTCGCGGACGCGAACCCGGTACGGCTTGTTGGTCCCGTCCGACGTCACGTGGTAGCCGAGCTCCCCGCGCGGGGACTCCACGGGGACGTAGACCTGGCCGGCGGGGACGGTGAACCCCTCGGTCACGAGCTTGAAGTGGTGGATCAGTGACTCCATCGACTGGCCCATGATCTTGCCGATGTACTCGTTGGAGTTGCCGATCCCGTCGGGGCCGAGGGCCAGCTGCGCGGGCCAGCCGATCTTGCGGTCCGCCACCATGACCGGCCCGCCGGGCAGCGCGTCGAGCGCCTGCTCGACGATGCGCAGCGACTCGCGGACCTCCGCGAAGCGCACCAGGTAGCGCCCGTAGGCGTCGGCGCTGTCGGTGGTGACGACGTCGAAGTCGTACTGGTCGATGCCGCAGTACGGCTGGGCCCTGCGCAGGTCCTGGGGGATCCCGGCGCTGCGCAGGACGGGCCCCGTGACGCCCAGGTCGAGGCACTGCTCGGCGGTCAGCACGCCGACGCCCTTGTTGCGCTCGATCCAGATCGGGTTCTGCGTCAGCAGATCCTCGAACTCGTCGATGCGCCGCGGCATCTCGGTCAGGATCTGGCGCACGCGCCGGTCGAAGTCTGCGGGCACGTCCGAGGAGACGCCCCCGGGGCGGATGTAGCCGTGGTTCATCCGCAGGCCGGTGACGTACTCGAAGATGTCCAGCACCGACTCCCGCTCGCGGAAGCCGTACAGCATGACGCTGATCGCGCCCAGCTCCATGCCGCTGGTCGCCAGCCACACCAGGTGGCTGGAGATGCGGTTCAGCTCGGTCATGACCACCCGGATGGCCTGCGCGCGCGCCGGCACCTCGTCAGCGATGCCGAGCAGCTTCTCCACCGCCAGGCAGTAGCCGAGCTCGTTGAACAGCGGGGACAGGTAGTCCATGCGCGTCACGAACGTGACGCCCTGCGTCCACGGCCGGTACTCGGTGTTCTTCTCGATGCCGGTGTGCAGGTAGCCGATGACCGGCTCGTTGTGCAGCACCGTCTCGCCGTCGAGGGTCAGCAGCATGCGCAGGACGCCGTGGGTCGAGGGATGCTGGGGCCCCATGTTGATGACCATGACGTCGTCCTCGACGGCGTCGGGCAGGTCCTGCCACTCGCCGGAGGCGACGTGGTACTCGCGGGGCGCGCGGGGCTCGACGGCCCCCGCCGCGCGGGAGCCGGTCGGCGCCGGTGTGCGGGGGTCGCTCATCGCGTGGCTCTCGCTGCGGTCGGGGGCATCAGTAGACGCGCTGGTCGGGGGGCGGGATGGAGGCGCCCTTGTACTCGACGTCCACGCCGCCCAGCGGGTAGTCCTTGCGGTGGGGATGACCCACCCAGTCGTCGGGCATGAGGATCCGGCTCAGGTTGGGATGGCCGGCGAACACCACGCCGAAGAAGTCGTACGCCTCGCGCTCCATGACGTTGGCCGCCCCGTACACCTCGGTCGCGGTCGCGACCCGCGGCTCCTCGTCGGGCAGGTTCACCCGCAGCCGGAGCCAGTGGTTGTGGCGCACCGAGCGCAGCACGTAGTCCAGCTCGATACGGCCCTCCTGCTCCCGCGGGAAGGTCGGCCAGCCGGTCGTCTCCTGCTCGTTGGTGACGAACGACCCCCCGGGCCAGTGCACGCCGGACAGGTCGGCCAGCAGCTCGCAGCCCACCGCCGGGTCGTCGCGGCAGAAGCGCAGGACCTCGACCAGCCGCCCGGCGGGGACGACGAGCGTGAGCTCGCCGCGGAACGCCACCACCTCCAGGTCGCCGAAGGCGCCGGTGAGGTGGTCGCGCAGGCGGCGCAGGTGATCGGGCAGGGCGACCTCCACCCCGGCCTCGAGCTGGGCGGCGTACTCGCCGGCGGCGACGTTCGGGTTGTCGCTCATGACGCACGCTCCGTCCTCATCGGGCGCCGCCCCGCCGGGCCCCCCGGGTGAGCGAGCCACCGCGCTCCGCGACCGGGTCGGCGCCGGCGACCACGGACTTGGCCAGCGGCTGCGTCGCGGCCTTGTCCGGCACGCTCGGGTCGCCCGCGCCCGTCCAGCCGGTCCGCCGGCGGAAGTCCTCCATCGACTCGCCCGGCCGCGGCCGCTCGACGAACTGCTCCCGCTTGATCTTCTCGTGCAGCTTGAAGATGCCCTCCATCAGCATCTCGGGGCGCGGCGGGCAGCCCGGCACATACATGTCCACCGGCACGATGTGATCGACGCCCTGCAGCAGCGCGTAGTTGTTGAACATGCCGCCGCTGCTGGCGCACACGCCCATGGACAGCACCCACTTGGGCTCGGCCATCTGGTCGTAGACGTTGCGCAGCACGGGGGCCATCTTCTGGCTGACCCGGCCGGCGACGATCATCAGATCGGCCTGCCGCGGCGAGGCCCGGAAGATCTCCATGCCGAAGCGCGCGAGGTCGTGGTGGGCGGCGCCCGTGGTCATCATCTCGATGGCGCAGCAGGCGAGCCCGAACGTCGCGGGCCACAGCGAGCCGGCCCGCGACCAGTTGACGAACTTCTCGGCGGTGGTCAGCAGGATCCCCGTGGGCAGCTTCGCCTCTAGTCCCAATCCAGACCTCCCCGGCGCAGCACGTAGTAGTAGCTCTCGAACAGCAGCGCCACGAAGATCGCCATCACGACCAGCCCGTACCAGCCGAGCGACCGCAGGCTGACCGCCCACGGAAAGAAGAAGATGGCCTCGACGTCGAAGATGATGAACAGCATCGCGACCAAGTAGAACTTCACCGTGAAGCGGTTGGTCCGCATGTCGTTGACGCGCTCGGGGATGATGCCCGACTCGTACGCCGCGCTCTTCGTCGGGTTCGGCGCCGACGGGCCCAGGCGGGACGCGACCAGCAGCGACAGCCCGACGAAGGCCAGCGCCAGCACGAACAGCACGAACAGCGGCAGGTAGTCAGCGAGCACGCAGCCCCCAGGAAGTCGCTGCGGCGCCGCGTCGCACCGGCGAGCCGGCGTCACGCGCCGCCCGCGGCCCCGCGACCCGCGACCGCCTCACTAGCCTAGGGCGGACGCCCGACGGTGGCCAAACCGCGACGCTCATGCCGCCCGCACCGCCCGGGACAGGCAGTTGATGACCAGGTCGGTCGCGTCGGCGCTGCGGCGGTTCACCAGGTGGGCCATGAGCCGGAACACGAAGCGCATCACGGTGCGCCGGGGCATACCGTGCACCGTGCAGAAGCGCATGATCCCGGGGTGTCCGATGAGGCGCACGAACATGCGGCCCAGCGTGTAGTAGCCGCCCCACCCCGAGGCGACGGCGCGCTCGTACGCCCGCAGCGGCTGGACGGAGCCGTCGCGCAGGGCCGCGTCGGCGGCCTCGGCGGCGAACGCCGCGGCCTCGATCGCGTAACTGATGCCCTCGCCGTTGAAGGGGTTGACCATGCCCGCGGCGTCGCCGACGAAGACGACGCCCTTGTGCGCGAGCGGCTTGCGGTTGTGGCCCATCGGCAGCCCCGCCCCGCGGGGACGGCCCGCCATGGTCTCCGGCGCGATGGCCCACTCCGGCGGGAAGCCCGCGACCCACTCGTCCAGGGTCCGCCGGTAGTTGGTCGAGCCGAAGTGGGCGGACGTGTTCAACAGGCCCCACCCGACGTTGACGAGCCCGTCGTCCAGGGGGAAGACCCAGCCGTAGCCGGGCAGCAGCTCCCCGCCCCGGCGCAGCTCCAGGAACCCCTCCATGTAGTCCATGTCGGCGCGGGGGGTGCGGTAGTACGCGCGGGTCGCGACCCCCAGGGGCCGCCGCTCGTCGCGGTGCAGTCCCAGCGACACGGCCAGCCGCGCCGAGCCGCCGTCGGCCGCCAGGACCACCGGCGCCCGCACCTGGCC
>JALYGZ010000041.1 GCA_030776845.1 Actinomycetota bacterium | reverse complement strand
GCCCGGCTCGAGGCCGCCGTCCACCAGCAGCGCACCCAGCCCCGCGGCCCGCAGCAGACGCTCGTTGACGCGCGCCGCCCCCAGCCCGGCGCGCCGTTCGAGGTACGCCTCCGGGGGGGCGTGCGCCGGCAGATCGAGCAGGGGCGCGCACCAGCGGCGGATGGCCAGGCCGAGGGGCCCGTCGAAGTGCGACGTCCCGGCCGGGGCAGGGTGGGCGCTCTCGGTCATCAGGTCCTCGAAGCCGCCCCGGTCCAGGTCGCCGGTGACCACGCCGTGGCAGTGGTGGTCGACCAGCGCGAGCCCCTCGACCGTGGCCTCAGTCGACACGCCGGCGCCCGCCGCAGGTCTCAGCCGCCTCGGCGTCGCCCATGTGACCTCCTTCCCGCGCGTCACCGTCCGGCGGTGGCCCCGGCGCGGCCTGGCGGACCGGGGCGGACCCTACACTCGGCGCGGTGCCCAGCGAGGGGAGCGCGGACATGGACGCCTACGAGGTTCTCGACGCGTGCCGCCAGGCCCGGGTCCGGCTGGTGCGCTTCCTGTGGTGCGACAACGGCTGCACGATCAGGGGCAAGGCCGCGCCGTCGACCTGCTGGCGGAGCGCATGGCGACCGGCATCAACCTGACCGTGGCCATGCAGGCGATGAACATGCTCGACCAGCTCCAGCCCGTGGAGGGGCTCGGCCCGGTTGGCGAGGTGCGCCTGCTGCCGGATCCCGACACCTTCGCCGTCCTGCCCTACGCGCCGGGCAGCGCCGCGATCGCCTGCGACCTGGTGGCGCCGGACCTGTCCCCGTGGGGCGCATGCCCGCGCACCTTCCTGCGGCGCATGGTCGACCGGGCGGCCGAGCGCGGGATGGGCATCCAGGCCACCTTCGAGAACGAGTTCAGCCTACTGCGCCCCGACGGCGACGGCGGCTGGGCGCCCATCGACACCGCACTGTGCTTCAGCACCGTGGCCATGACCGCCGGGGAGGCCGTGATCGGCGACAGCACCGCCGCCCTGGAGGCCCAGGGGATCCCCGTGGCCGCCTACTATCCCGAGCTCGGCCACGGTCAGTACGAGCTGCCCGTGCGCCACACCGGCGCGCTGCGCGCCGCGGACAACCAGCTGGCGTTCCGCGAGACGGTCCGCAACGTGGCGCACCGACACGGGCTACAGGCCTCGCTGGCGCCCAAGCCGCTGCCGGAGCAGGCGGGCAACGGCTGTCACGTGCACTTGAGCGCCTGGGACGAGACCGGGAACCTGTTCTTCGACGCCGACGGCGAGCACGGCCTGAGCAGTCTCGGCCACGCCTTCATGGCCGGGGTGCTGGCCCACCTGCCCGGCCTGCTCGCGCTGACCGCGCCGAGCTTCAACTCCTACCGCCGGCTCGGCCCGCACCTGTGGAGCAGCGCCTTCACCGCCTGGGGCGTGGACAACCGGGAGGCCGCCCGTGCGGGTGTGCTCCGCCCTGCGCGGACAGGAGGCCGAGAGCCTCAACCTCGAGTACAAGCCGAGCGATCCGAGCAACAACCCCTACCTGGCCCTCGGCGGGATCATCGCCGCGGGACTGGACGGCGTGCAGCGGGGCATCGCCCCCGGCTCCCCGACGCAGGTGGACCCGGGCTCCCTGTCCGACGACGAGCGGGCGGCCCGCGACATCCGCACCTACCCGGCCACCCAGTCCGACACGCTGGACGCGTTGGAGGCCGACGACGTGCTCATGGAGGCGCTGGGGCCGATGAGCACCTCGTATCTGGCCGTCAAGCGCTCGGAGTACGCCGCCTTCGCCGCCGAGGACACCGCCTTCGAGACGCGCCACCACCTGGACAAGTTCTGACCGGGCCGCGCCGGCGCCGCCGTCGTGACCGATACTGCCGGGGTGCTGTGTATCGAGGTGGTGGCGCAGTCCGCGCTGGCCGGACGCTGCGCCGACCTGCTGGCCGGTTGGATCAGCGCGGACGTGGCCTCTCGGGGACGCTGTGTGGTGGCGCTCAGCGGCGGGCGCACCCCGGGTCCCACCTGGGACGACCTGGCCCGCCACGACCTGCCGTGGCGGCAGGTCACCGTGACCCAGGCCGACGAGCGGGTCGCGCCGGACGGGCACCCGGAGCGCAACTGGGCCCTGTTGTGCGAGCGCCTGCTCGACGTCGCCGGCGTGCCGGGGACCGGCCGGCTGCCGATGCCCGTCACGGACGGTGACCTGCAGGGCGCCGCGGTGCGGCACGCCGCGCGGCTGCGGCAGCTGTGCGGCGACCCGCCAATGCTTGACGTCGTGCACCTGGGTCTGGGCGCCGACGGCCATGTGGCCTCACTGGTCCCCGGCGACCCTGCGCTGGAGGAGACCGGCACGGTGGCCGTGACCGGCCCGTACCGGGGGCGCAGACGCATGACACTGACGTTCGACGCGCTGGGCGCGGCGCGGCGGCGGCTTTGGCAGGTCGCGGGCGCGGACAAGGCCGGGGCGCTGCGCGAGGCGGTCGAGGGAACGGCGGTGCCCGGGTCGCGTCTGCGCCGCGAGGGCACCGTCGTCGTCACCGACGAGGCGGCGGCGGCCGAGCTGGGCCCCGCCGCTCGGGGCCGGCCGTGACCGGGCCGCTGACGCCTCCGGACACCGTGCTGGTGGTTTTCGGCGGCAACGGCGACCTGGCCCGCCGCAAGCTGCTGCCGGCGCTGTACCACCTGCACCGGGAGGGCTTGATGCCCGAGCGCTGGCGCCTGCTGGGCGTCGCCCGCAGCCGGCTGGACGACGCCGCCTTCCGCGGCCTGGCGTGGCGGGCGGTGTGCGACGCCGGCCGCTGCGATCCCGACGACGAGTGGGAGGCGTTCGCGCGCCGGCTGACGTTCGTCTCCACCGACTTCCGCCCCGGGGCGACCGACGCGCTGCGCGTCGCCGTCGAGCGGCTCGAGGCCGAGACGGGCGGTAACCCGTGCCGGCTGTTCTACCTGTCCACGCCGCCGTCGACCTTCGGACCGATCACCCAGGGGCTGGGCGACGCCGGCCTCGTGGAGCGGTCGCGGGTCGTGTTCGAGAAGCCCTTCGGGTCCGACGTCGACAGCTTCACCCGCCTCGACGCCGTCGTCCGCGAGGTGCTGGCCGAGGAGCAGACCTACCGCATCGACCACTACCTGGGCAAGGAGACCGTGCAGAACATCCTCGCCTTCCGCTTCGCCAACGGCGCGTTCGAGGCGACGTGGAACCGGGCGCACATCGACCACGTGCAGATCGACGTCCCCGAGGGACTCGACGTGGGCGACCGCGCGGCCTTCTACGAGCACACCGGCGCGGTGCGCGACATGCTGGTGACCCACCTGTTCCAGGTGCTGTCGGTCATCGCCATGGAGCCACCCACCCGCCTGGACACCGGGCCGCTCATCACGGAGAAGTTCAAGGTCTTCGACTCGATGCGCGAGCTGTCGCCGGACGACGTCGTACTCGGCCAGTACGACGGCTACCGCGACACCGACGGGGTTGCGGGTGACTCCGTGACCGACACGTTCGTCGCCGCCCGGGTCCACGTGGACAACTGGCGCTGGGACGGGGTGCCGTTCTTCCTGCGGACCGGCAAGGCCATGGCCACCAGCCGCCAGCGGGTGACGCTGGCCTTCCGCCGGCCGCCGGCCGCCATGTTCCGCGACGTGCCCCGCGCCGGTGGGCTGGACCGCGACCGCCTGTCGTTCGAGCTCGACGGCGACGGCGCGGTGACGTTCGCCTTCCTGGCCAAGGAGCCGGGCCCGTCGATCGAGCTGGGCGGTGCCAGGATGAGGTTCACCTACGGCGAGTCGTTCGGCTCCGAGCTGGTCGGGGCCTACGAGCGGCTCATCCACGACGCGCTGCTGGGCGACCGCACCCTGTTCACGCGGGCGGACGGCATCGCCCGGACGTGGCAGGTGATCGCGCCGCTGCTGTCCGTCGACGAGGCCCCGCGGCCGTACGCGCGCGGCTCGTGGGGACCCGACGCCGCCGCGGACCTCATCGCGCCGCGACGCTGGTACCTGCCCGAGCAGGCCGGGAGGAGCACACCGTGAGCGGGGACGCAGGGTCGGTGTCCGAGGGATCGCGCCAGGCGCGGTTCGGCGTCGTCGGCCTCGGGGTCATGGGGGGGAGCCTGGCCCGCAACATCGCCTCGCACGACATCCCCGTCGCGGTCTACAACCGCAGCACCGCGCGCACCGAGGAGCTCCTGCACGACCACGGTCACGAGGGCCCGCTGGTCGCCGCGACGTCGCCCGAGGAGCTGGCGGCCGTGCTCGCCCGCCCCCGGTGCGTCATGCTCATGGTCAGCGCGGGAGCGGCCACCGACGCGGTGCTGGGCACCCTCGCCGATCACCTGGAGCCCGGCGACGTGCTGCTCGACGGCGGCAACGCTCACTTCCGCGACACCCGCCGCCGGGAGCACGCCCTGTCCGAGCGGGGCCTGGGCTTCTTGGGAACGGGGGTCTCCGGCGGCGAGGAGGGGGCCCTGCGCGGCCCGAGCATCATGCCCGGCGGCGCCCCGGAGGCCTACGAGACGGTCGCGCCGGTCCTGGAGACGATCGCCGCAAGGGTGGACGGGACGCCGTGCTGTGCGCACCTGGGTCCCGATGGCGCCGGGCACTACACCAAGATGGTCCACAACGGCATCGAGTACGCCGACATGCAGCTCATCGCCGAGTCCTACGACCTGTTGCGCCACGCGGCGGGCCTGGGCGCGGGCGAGCTCGCCGGCGTGTACGACGAGTGGAACACCGGCGACCTCGAGTCCTTCCTGATCGAGGTCACCGCGGCGGTGCTGCGCCGCACCGACCCGGCCACCGGGGGCCCGCTGGTGGACGCCATCCTCGACGAGGCCGAGCAGAAGGGCACCGGCGGCTGGACCGTGCAGCACGCGGTCGAGCTGGGCACGCCGGTCACCGCCATCGCCGAGGCGGTCTTCGCCCGCGCCGTGTCGGCGGCCAAGGCGGAGCGGATCGCCGCGGCGCGCGTGCTGACGGGCCCCGCGCCCGGGGCGGGCGCCGGGGGCGACCGCCTCGTCGACGACGTCCGCGAGGCCCTGTACGCGGCCAAGGTCGTCGCCTACGCGCAGGGCTTCGCCCAGCTCGCCGCCGCCTCCGACCACTTCGACTGGTCGGTGCCGCCCGGTCTCGTCGCGACGATCTGGCGGGGCGGCTGCATCATCCGCGCGCGCCTCCTCGACCGGGTCAAGAGCGCCTACGAGGCCCGGCCGGGGCTGGGCAGCCTGCTGCTGGACGACTACTTCCGCGAGGTGCTCTCACGCTCACAGGACGCGTGGCGGCGGGTCGTCGGGCTCGCCGTCGAGCGCGGGGTGCCCGTGCCGGCGCTGTCGTCCACCCTGGCCTACTACGACGGCTACCGGCGCGAGCGCCTGCCGGCGAACCTCCTGCAGGCCCAGCGCGACTACTTCGGGGCCCACCGCTACCGCCGCGTCGACACCGCCGGGGTGTTCCACACCCGGTGGCACGGCGACGGGGCCCAGGTCCGGCTGGGCGACGGGTGACCCGTCGCCGTCCGGGTCCCGCGTTCCGTGCGCGCGGAGGGTCCGGGTTTTTCACGTCGCATCGGCTCCTGTAGGGTCCGCGCCGCACGGAACGGGTCGCCGCCCTCGGCGTGCGGGCGCGAGAGGGGCGGCGGCGTCGCCAGGCGGGTGTGGTCGGGACAGGCCGACGCCGCCGCGGGCTGCAAGGAACACCATGAGACTCGTCGGCATCCTTGTCGCGCTCCTGCTGATGACGCCTCCGGCCACGGCGTCCGCCGGGCCCGCGACCCCGACCCCGTGACGGTGCGGCTCGGGTCGGGCGACGTCACCGAGGAGCTGAACCGCCAGATCGAGCAGGCGCCGGACGGCACCGCCGGCCAACCCACGCTGTTGGCGCTGCCCGGCGGCCGCCACCGGGTGGACGGCACCGTGGAGGTCGAGGGCAAGCAGCACCTGATCCTCGACGGCAACGAGGCGGTGCTGGCGACCGACGACCCCGGCGACAGGTCCCGCCAGCATCTGGCGATCCACGAGTCCCGCGACATCGCCGTCCGCGACCTCACCATCGACGGGCCCAACGACGGCTACGAGCCGGACGGAAGGCTGGTGAGCGAGTTCCAGGCCGGCGTCCAGATCCGCGACAGCGACGGGGTCCGGGTCCACCACACGACGGTGCGCGACGTCTACGGCGACGGCCTCATGATCGCCCCGGACGAGCGGCATGCGCCCGGCACCTGGTCCTCGCGCGTCCGGGTGTGGAAGGTCGTCGTCGAGGGCGCAGCCCGGCAGGGCGTGTTCGTCGGCGGCGGGGAGACGGTGCGGGTCTTCGACAGCAGCTTCGACCGGATCGGCCGCAACGTGCTCAGCCTGGAGCCGGCCAGGCCGGGCGATGGGTACGAGGACGTCGTGTTCGAGGGCAACCGGGTCGGGCGGATGGGGAGCCGCATGGCGGCCGTCTCCGGGCACGGGGGGACCACCGGAGAGGACGTGCGGATCGTCGACAACACGGCGGTGGCCACGCAGATGCGCATCGTGGTCTGGGGCGACTCCCGCAAGCGCGACGTGGCGATCATCGGCAACCGCAGCCTGGTCGAGTCACACCGCGCCGACCGGGCGTCCGGGGTGAGCGAGTCGTGGGTGGTCCGCTGCCAGGACACCCCCGGCGTGGTCGTCGAGGGCAACCGCCAGCCGCTGGCCGCCGGCATGACCTTCTACTCCCAGTCCGGCTGCGGCGGCTGACCAGAGCGCTTCCAACTGCCTGTTCTGAGAGAGCCGACGAGTCGGTGGGGGTCGCATGACTACGGGGATTAAGCGGCGGCGCACGCGGGCGCTGGCCGTCGTCGCCGCGGTGGCTGCCTGCGTCGCCCTGCTGTCCCTCCCCGTCGCCGCGGCGCAGCTGGCCGGCTCGGGCGGCAAGTTCCTCAGCGGCCCGGATGTCGTCGTCCGCGCCGGCGAGGTGGTCACCCACGACCTGTACGTCTCGGGCGGACAGGTCCTCGTCGAGGGCGACGTGGACGGCGACCTGCTGGCCGCCGGCGGGACCGTCACCGTGGAGGGGGCCGTGACGGGCGACCTCATGGCCGCCGGCGGGACCGTCATGCTGTCGGGTGACGTCGCCGGCGACGTCCGCACGGCGGGAGGCTCCGTCACCGTCGACGGTCCGGTCGCCGAGGACCTGCTGGTCGCCGGGGGGGACGTCGTCCTCGCCGCGCCGGGACGGGTCGGCGAGGACCTCATATTCGCCGCGGGCGCCATGAGGCGGGACGGCGACGTCTCCGGCAACGTGCTCGGCAGCACCGGGGACTACGAATCGCGGGGCTCCGTCGGCGGCCGCGAGCGGGTGCGGATCGAACGGCCCGAGCCCGAAGCGCCTCCGACACTGGCCGAACGGGTCCTCGACCAGGTGCAGCGCTACATCGGCGTGCTGGTGGTCGGCGCGCTCGTGCTGCTGGTGCTGCCCGGCCTGCTGCGCCCGGCGGCCGACTCGGCGCGACGACGGCTGCCGCTGAGCCTGGGCGTCGGCGTCCTGGGCGTCGTCGGCTACGGCGTGGGGCTGATCCTGCTGATACTGGTCACCGTGCTCGTCGCCGTCCTGCTGGGGCTGCTCGGCCTCGGCTCGCTGGTGGCCACCGTCGTCTTCGCCGGCCTCCTCGCCGCGGCGGCGCTGTCCTTCGCATTCTTCCTCGTCGTGCTCTTCCTGGCCCAGGCGGTGATCGGCCTGGCGATCGGCCAGCCGCTGTTCGCCCGCGGCGACGAGAGCTCCACCGGCCGCGAGCTCGCCGCCCTGGCCGTGGGCACGCTCGTCGTCGTCCTGGTGACCGCCCTGCCCTACGTCGGTCCGCCCGCCGGGCTGCTCGTCGTGCTGCTCGGCCTGGGCGCCGTCCTAGTCGCCCAGCGCCGCCGGCCGGCGGCTCCGGCCCAGGCCTGATCCGCGGCTCGCTACCCTCGCTGCATGGTCGCCGTGCGCACGTTGCTCATCGCTGTGGTGGTCACGGTGGGCCTGTGGGCGGTGCTGGCGGTCGCGGCGATGCGTCTGCCCCCCGGCCCTCTCAAGGAGCTCGCACGGCTCCTGCCCGCATTCGTGGTCCTGTTGCGTCGCCTGCGCGCCGACCCCCGCGTCCCGCGGCAGGCCAAGTTCCTCATCGCGCTGGCGGGCCTGTGGGTCCTGTCCCCCATCGACATCGTGCCGGAGTTCGTGCCGGTCATCGGCCCGCTGGACGACGTGGTCGTCGTTGCCCTGGCCCTGCGCTACGCGTCCCGCCAGGTGCCACGTGAGGTGTTGTTCGAGGCGTGGCCCGGCGATCGCCGTCTGCTGGCTCGATTGCTCGGCACCTCACGGCTGGGGTGAGCCGGGCCCGGATGGATCCTCTTCCGAGGGTTCGCGGGGCTGAGCAGCAGTCGTCGAGCTTCTCGGCCCCGCCAGTGCTCAACGCCCTCGCGGCCGGCCATGTAGACCACGCCGAGCCCCGCCACGGGGGTCGGCCCAGGCCTCGGCGCCGGTCGCCAGTTTGCGAGCCGACTCCAGCGCGCGCGATCGCCACCAGGCCCTCCAGCGAGTTCCACCCGATGGTCAGTCACGCCAGCGTCCGGCCTCTGCGGACGAGCGCGCCTCGGCTGGTCGCCATCCCGGACGCGCCGCGGGCCCCGGTCGTCACCAGGTGATCTCCTCGCAGCCCTGGTGGCTGTCGGGCTCGACCTGCACGGTGGCGTGATCGATCCTGTAGCGCTCGGCCAGGACCACCCGCGCGTCGTCGAGCACCCGGTGGGGGTCGGCGCCGACGTGCACCATCAGATGGGCGGAGGCGACCTCCATGTCCGAGGTCAGCGTCCACACGTGCACGTCGTGGGCGTCGGTGACCCCGTCGAGGCCGGCCAGGTCGGCGCGGACGTCGTCGACGCGGATGTGGGACGGGGCGGCCTGCACCAGGATCCGCACTGCCTGCCGGGCGATGCGTGCGCTGCGCGGCACGATGAACAGTCCGATGCCCGCGGCGATCAGCGGGTCGGCGTAGGGCCAGCCCGTGGTCGCCAGGACGACCGCGGCCACGATCACCCCGACCGAGCCCAGCGCGTCGGCCACCACCTCCAGGTAGGCGCCGTGCACGTTCAGGCTCTCGCCCGCCCCCCGCCGCAGCAGCAAGAGGGCCACGACGTTGACCACCAGGCCGAGAACGGCCACGACCAGCATCCCGGTCGCCACGACCTCGGGGGGGTTCTGCAGCCGTCGGACCGCCTCGAAGACGACGTAGGCGGCGACGCCGAGCAGCAGGATCGCGTTCGCCAGCGCCGCCAGGATCTCCAGGCGGTACAGCCCGAAGCTGCGCTGGGGGTCGTGGCGCCCCCTGTCGGCCGCCTGGATGGCGGCGAACGCCATGCCGTGCCCCACGACGTCGGTCAGCATGTGCCCGGCGTCGGACAGCAGCGCGAGGGAGTTCGTCACCAGCCCCGCGATCACCTCGACGACGAAGAAGCCCAGCGTCAGGGCGAACGTCGCCGCCAGCCGCGACTTGTGGCGGCCGCCGGCGCTCCTCTGCGTGCCGCTCACCCCGCTTCGTGCCGCAGGTGTTCCCGGGACACGTCGAGCAGCAGGTGCACGTGAGCGTCGTCGAGGCGGTAGAAGACCATGCGCCCGTCCCGGCGGTTGCGCACGACCCCGGCGGTCCGCAGCAGGCGCAGCGCGTGTGACACCGCCGTCTCCGACGCCTCGACCACGGCCGCCAGGTCACAGACGCACAGCTCACCGGCCTCCAGCAGCCCGTAGAGGATGCGGACCCGGGTGGGATCAGCGAGCAGGCCGAACAGGCCCGCGAGCTCCCCCGCCTCCCGCGTGGACAGCAGCCGCGCGCGGGTGGCGGTCACCCGGCCGGGGTCGACGACGCGGGCTCCACACTGATCGGGCCCGACGAGGCTTGCATGCTCACTCATAGATGCCCATATGAGCATACTTTCAGATGAGCTGCAAGATGCGACAGACCTGGCCTGGGGCGACCGGCTACGACGTGGGTGCGATCCCGCTGGGGCTGAACAACGAGGCTCGTGCCGACCTTCTCGGTCAGCCGCCGATCACGGCGAGCAGCTGTTGGCAGGCCGCCTCGCACTGTCGGCAGGCCTCCGCGCACACCTTGCAGTGCTCCATGCCCATGTTCTCGGCGTGCCGCTGGCACCGTCGCCGCAGCTCTTGCAGGCCTGCCGACACGCCTCGACCAGTGAGCGCGTCACGTTGGCGTCGTACTCGGTCTGCGCCGACACGCGACAGCACCTCCACCGTGGCCTCACAGACGCTCGCGCAGTCCTGGTTCAAGCGGATGCACTTGACCAAATGGGCGACCTGATCTTCACCGAGGCAGGATCTGCGCACGCACGACTGGTTCCAGGCGCTGTCAAGCCAGTGACATGGCTCGCGCTAGTCTCGTCGGCATGCGCGCCCCCGGGCTCCGCGAGCTGGCTCTGGCCCCGGCAGGCGTCGTGGCGGCGCACGGCCTGAGCTACCTCCTCGCCCATCCCGACCATCCCGAGCGTGGCGAGGGGTTGGCCGGACACAGCCACCTGACCCCCTTGACCTGGGTGAGCCTGGCGCTCGCGGTCGCGGTCCTTGGGTGGGTTCTCGCCGCCGACCGCCGCGGGACGAGGCTCCAAGTGGCCTGGCGCCGCCTGGCGGTGTATGAACTCGTGGCGTTCGTCGGCCTGGAGGTCGGTGAGCGCCTAGCCCTGGGCGAGGGCTTGCAGGCGGTGGCAGCCGAGCCGGCGGTCTGGCTGGGCGGCGTGTGCGCCGTCCCGACGGCCCGGGCGCTCACGGCGCTGGTGCGCTGGGTTCCCGCGCTGAGTCTGCCTGCCCCCCCGGCTGGTGCCGGCGTGTGGCCGGCCGTGGACGTGTCCACGGCGCCCGCCCCGGGCCGGCCCCCACCCGTGCGCGTCATCCGGGTGGCCTCCTCGCCGTACGTGCTGCGCGCTCCCCCGGCTGCTCGGTGACCAGCTCGATGCGCTGACCCGGCGCGCCCACGCGCCGGATCGAGCGCCCGGCTTCACCGAGTCCACCAGGAGGCAGCGATGACGCCCGTGCCGCGCGTCTTCTTCAGCCGCACGCTGATCGTGGTCGCCACCGGCCTGCTGCTTGTCGGCTGCGAAGGGGAACCTTCCGCGCCGTCCGCGTCGCCCACGCGCGGGCCCGCACAACAGGCGTCCCACCCCCGGCGGGACGCCTCGGCCCGAAAGCCCACGGGCGACGGTCACCGGCCCCGGGGAGAGCAACGGCGCGACGGGCACAGCGTCCAGACGGGCTCGGAGGGCGGGGACCGCGACAAGGGCCCGCCCGCGGGCGCCGACGTGGTGCGGGTGACCGTCCGCGGCGACCGGGTGAAGGGCCCCGACGAGGTGCGGGCGGTGCTCGGTGAGCGCGTGCGCATCCGGGTGGCGGCCGACACGAGCGACCGCGTCCACGTCCACGGCTACGACGTGTTCGCCGATGTCGCCCCCGGTCGCCCGGCGCGACTGCGCTTCAAGGCCGACATCCCCGGGGCCTTCGAGGTCGAGCTGGAGGATTCGCACCGCCCGCTGTTCGACCTGGTCGTGCGATGACCGTCCTCGCCCACGGCCTCGGGGGGAGATCGGACCTGCCGGTCCCGCTGTGGATGGCCCTGTACGGCGGCGGCGCCGCGGTGGTCGTGTCCTTTGTCGCCCTCGGCGCCCTGTGGGTGACGCCGCGGCTGTCAGGCGCCACAGCCGGGAGGCCCCTGCCCGCACGCCTGCAATTCATCGTCCAGGCCCGGCGCACCCGGGTCGCGCTGCGGACGCTCTCGCTGGCGGGGCTCGTCGCCACGGTCACGGTGGGGGTGCTGGGCACCCCCAGCAGCGCGACCAACCCGGCGCCCACGTGGCTGTACGTCTGGTTCTGGGTGGGGCTCGTGCCCGCGTCGTTGCTGTTCGGGCCGGTCTGGCGGGCGCTCAACCCACTGCGCGGCATCAGTGCGCTGCTCGACCGGGTGATTCAGGACCCATCGGAGACCGCGGTGCGCGCCCTTCCCGAACGGCTGGGCCACTGGCCGGCCGTGGCGAGCCTGGCCGTGTTCCTGTGGATCGAGCTTGTCTCCACGAGGCCCGACTCCCCGGCGGTGGTCGTCGTCTTCTGCGTCGGCTACACCCTCGTCCATGTGGGGGCGGGGCTGGTCTACGGCCGGCGGTGGTTCGCGCACGGCGACGGCTTCGAGGTGTACTCGACGCTTCTGGGGCACCTGGCGCCCGTGGGCCGGCGCGCGGACGGGCGGATCGTGCTGCGCAACCCGCTCGACGGGCTCGCGGCGCTGCGGGTCGACGCGAGCCGCATGGCCGTCGTCTGCCTCCTGCTGGGCTCGACCGCGTTCGACGGGCTGAGCCGCACGTCGTGGTGGGAGGAAGTGTCGGCGCGCTTCATCCAGTCGCCGCCGCTGTACATCCTGCTGGGAACCGCGGGGCTCGCAGGCGCCGTCGGGCTGGTGGTCCTCACCTTCGTCCTCGGCGCCCGGCTCGCGGCGACGCTCGGGGCGGGCACCCGTCTCGGGGACGACGGCCGCAGCCTGCCCTGTCGCTTCGCACACTCGCTGGTGCCCATCGCGACCGGTTACACCGTCGCCCACTACTTCTCGCTCCTTGTCTTCGAAGGCCAAAAGGGCTACATCCTGGCCTCGGACCCCCTCGGCACCGGGGCCAACCTGTTCGGGACCGCGAACTGGGCCATCGATTACCAGGCGGTGTCGTTGAGCACCATCGCCTGGGTGCAGGTGCTGGCGATCGTGGTGGGACACGTGGTGGGCGTCGTCGTCACGCACGACCGGGCCGTGGGTCTGTTCGCTCCGGGGGACAGGACGCGCGCCCAGTACCCGCTGCTTGCGGTCATGGTCTTCTACACCTGCGCCGGCATCGGCCTGCTGCTGGGAGCGTGAGCCGTGCCGGTCGTCGCGCATGCCGGGGAGGAGATCGCTTTCGTGCTGGTCCCCCTCGTCCTGATCTGGCTTCTCGTCCGGCTGGGGCGCCGGGGGCGGCCCTGATCGGTAGGGGTCGGCCAGGAGCCGGAGCCGCGTAGCCCCCGCTGGGCAGGGGTTCAGCCCCCGACCAGCGCGTTTGCGGTGGGCCCGGTGGGCATCGAACCCACGACCAACGGATTATGAGTTGGGCCGGCGTGAGCGCTGTGCTGACCTGCGGAAACACCTGGTCGCACGCGAGCGTCGAGGCAAAGTTATCTGCTCGCTCGTCGGTGTCAGTCGACGTCACTCGGCGTCGCCCCAGTACCCCAGCCGGGGCCCCGTGGGCAAGTTCAACTGGCGCTTGGTAGTAGCTTCCGAGCTGCGGAAGAGGAGGGACCCATCGTGACCGACGCAACCGAGACACCGACCGGGAAGCTGACGGCCGCGATGGTGCTGGGCATCACCGGGGGCGTCATCGGCATCATCGCCGCCTTCCTCGCCATGCTCATCGGCGGACTCGGGCAGGCGTTCGAGGCCAAAGACGCGGGCACGGTGACGGGCCTGGGCTTCGCCGCCATCTTCATCGGAGTGCTCGGGATCGTCGGGGGTGCAATCGCCAAGTCCCGACCGAGAGCATCAGCTGTGGTGCAGCTGCTCGCGGGCATCGGGGGGTTCGTTGCCGTGTCGGCGGCGTGGCTCATCTCGGGCCCGCTGCTGCTTATTGGGTCGGTGTTGGCTTTCTTCGGCCATCGGTCAGTGCGCCGCAGTCACCGGGTGACATAGGACCGTCCGGACAGTAGCCGCCCCTGCGGGCAGGAGTAGTGTCCGCACAAGTGAAGGTCCCGCACGAGGAGCGCGGCCGCCGACCAGTAGGGGTGGTCGACATGGGGCAGGGTAGGCGGGTTCTGGCGGGGCTGCTGACGGCAGCGGCGGTCATGGTGCCCACGGGGGCGTGGGCAGCGCCCACATCCACGGTCAGGGTCCCCCGGCAAGTCGTCCATGTGAACCGCACCCGGACGGTCGCGCAGGTCCGAGTCCACTT
>JALYGZ010000040.1 GCA_030776845.1 Actinomycetota bacterium | reverse complement strand
CCCGCCGACCGTGGGGTGCACCCGGCCGCGGTGGTCCGGGCCATGGCCGGGGCGCTGCCCGCGGACGCCGTGGTCGCCAACGACGCCGGCAACTTCTCGGCCTTCCTGCACCGCTACCGCCGGTACGACCACCCCCACACGCAGCTGGCGCCGACCAGCGGGGCGATGGGCTACGGGGTCCCGGCGGCCGTGGGGGCGAAGCTGGCGCGGCCGGACCGGACCGTCGTGGCCGTCGTCGGCGACGGCGGGCTGCTGATGACCGGCCACGAGCTGGAGACCGCCGTGCGCTGCGACGCGCCGATCGCTGTCGTGGTCTTCCAGAACGGCCTGTACGGCACCATCGCCATGCACCAGGCCATGAGCGTCGGCCGCACCGCCGGCGTGCACATCGGCGGACCGCTGGACCTCGCGGCCTACGCGCGCGGGCTGGGCGCCGAGGGGATCACCGTCGACGACCCGGACGCGCTGCCGGACGCGCTGGGCCGGGCCGTCCGCGCGGACACGCCCACGCTGGTCGACGTGCGCACCGACCCCGACGTCGTCAGCCCCACGGCGAGCCTGTCCGGGCTGCTGGAGGACGCCGCCCCGCCCCGAGCCCCTTGACCTTGGCCGGCCCGTCGCGCACGCTGTGCGGCCAGCCTTGCGAGGAGATCGGCGGCGCGGTGAGCCAGGTCCCAGGGGCCGTGGACGGGGCCGCCGAGCGGGTCCTCAGCCGCCGCGCCGGCCCGGGCCAGGCGCTGGCCGACGACGCGGAGCGGGTCGCCAGGGCGTGCCACGACATGGCCGTCCGGTTCCACCGGGGCGGCAAGCTGGTGGTCTTCGGCGCCGGCGCCCCCAGCACCGACGCCCAGCATCTGTCGGTCGAGTTCATCCATCCGGTGATCGTCGGCAAGCGCGCCTTCCCGGCGATCTCACTGGCAAGCGACGTGGCCACCGTGACCGGCGTCGCCGCCGACGAGGGGTTCGACGAGGTCTTCGCCCATCAGCTGCGCCACCTGGCCGCTGGCGAGGACATCGCCCTGGGGATCTCCTCCCGGGACCGGTCGGACAGTGTGCGGCGCGCGCTGCAGGTGGCCCGGGAGCTGGGCATGCTCAGGATCGTGCTGTCCGGGGGCGACCAGGAGGCCGCCGACGCCTGGGCGTCCACGGCCGACCACGTGTTCGTCGCCCGCTCCGACGACCCCCTGGTGGTGTAGGAGGTCCAGGTCACCACCTACCACATCCTGTGGGAGCTGGTGTGCACGTGTTCTTCGAGCAGCCCGGCGCGCTGGGGCCGGAGGTCGTCGGGTGACCGCCGCGCCCCGTTGCTACGACGAGGTCTGCATCACGTGCTCGGACGAGGCCGTGCCGGTGCAGGTGCTGCGGCTGCTCGACGACGCCCTGGCCGAGGTCGACACGGGCGTCAGCCTGGAGGAGGTCAGCGTCGCCCTCGTCGACGCCGAGGTGGGCGACACCATCCTGGTCCACGCCAAGGAGGCCATCGCCGTGGTGGGAGGCTGATGTCGGGCGACCGGAAGACCAAGCCGGGCGGCGTGGAGGACCTGTACCCCTTCCTGCACTCGGGGCAGGGCGACCTGGACTCGGTGCTGGAGGAGGTCCGCCGGTCGACCGTGGCCAAGGCGGAGGAGATCGTGGCCCTGCGGGAGACCGTCCTGCGCCGGGAGGCCCCGCGGCTCACCGAGTGCGCGCGCGCCATGGCGAGCTCGTTCGCCGCCGGCGGCAAGCTGTTGGCCTTCGGCAACGGCGGCAGCAGCACCGACGCCCAGGACGTCGCGACGATGTTCCTGCACCCCGCCGACGGCGCCCGGCCCCTGCCGGCCCTGTCGCTGACCAGCGACATCGCCGTGGTCACCGCCCTGTCCAACGACATCGGCTTCGACGTGGTCTACGCCCGCCAGATCGCCGCGCTCGCTCGTCCCGGCGACGTCGCGCTGGGCCTGTCGACCAGCGGCAACTCGCCGAACCTCATCCGCGCCTTCGACGAGGCCGCCCGCCGCGGCCTCGTCACCGTCGGGTTCGCCGGCTACGACGGCGGGAAGATGGCCGAGGTCGACACCATCGACCACCTGTTCGTCGTGTCGTCGGCGTCGGTGCACCGCATCCAGGAGGCGCAGACCACGCCCTGCTGGGCGACCTGCCGACCCCGCCGGCGGAGCCCGACCGGCTGCCGGTCGACCGGGGGGACGGGAGTCCGGACGCCGGCCTCGCGGCGGCCGTGGTCACATACCTGGCGGTGATGGCCCTGCTCGTGGGCGTGTGGGCCCTGAGCGGCGCCGACCACTTCTGGCCGGTCTGGCCGATGCTCGGCTGGGGCGTCGGCCTGGTGTCGCGCGCGGGCCGGGGCCGCCCGGACCGCTCCCTCCCCGGCCTCTGCGGCGGCGCACGGTAGCCCGACGCCCCTCTGGCGGCCCCGTGTAGGTTCGGATCGATGGGCGACTCGTTCACGGTCCCGACCCGCTGGTGGCACCGCCTCGACGATGGGCGCGTGCAGTGCGACGTGTGCCCCCGCGCCTGCCGGCTGCGCGAGGGGCAGCGGGGCCTGTGCTTCGTCCGCGCCCGCGAGGGCGACGGGATCGTCCTGACCACCTACGGGCGCTCCAGCGGCTTCTGCGTCGACCCCATCGAGAAGAAGCCCCTGAACCACTTCCGGCCGGGCAGCTCGGTGCTGTCGTTCGGCACGGCTGGCTGCAACCTGGCCTGCCGGTTCTGCCAGAACTGGGACATCAGCAAGTCCCGGGAGATCGACACCCTGGCCGACCAGGCGTCACCGGAGGACATCGCCCGGGCGGCGCTGTCGCTGGGTTGTCGCAGCGTCGCCTTCACCTACAACGACCCGGTCATCTTCCTGGAGTACGCCGCGGACGTCGCCGACGCCTGCCGGGCGGCGGGCCTGAGCGCCGTCGCGGTCACCGCCGGCTACATCTGCGACGGCCCCCGGCGGGAGCTGTACCGGCACATGGACGCCGCCAACGTTGACCTCAAGGCGTTCACGGAGGGCTTCTACCACAAGGTGTGCGCCGCCCGGCTGGGGCCGGTGCTGGACACGCTGGAGTACCTGCGCCACGAGACCGACGTGTGGTTCGAGCTGACGACCCTGCTCATCCCCGGCCACAACGACGCGCCGGAGGAGATCGACCGCATGACCTCGTGGGTGGTCGAGCGGCTGGGTCCGGACGTGCCGCTGCACTTCACCGCCTTCCACCCCGACTACAAGATGAGCGACGTCGCGCCGACCCCGCCGGCGACCCTCTCGCGGGCGCGCGACATCGCCATGGCCAACGGCGTGCGCTACGCCTACACCGGCAACGTCCACGACCGGGCCGGGGGCACCACCGTCTGCCACGGCTGCGGGCTCGCCCTGGTCGAGCGCGACTGGTACGCCCTGGGCGCCTACCGGCTGACCGACGACGGCCGCTGCCGCCGCTGCGGCACGCCCTGCAGGGGGGTCTTCGAGGCCGCCCCCGGCGGCTGGGGCCGCCGCCGCCTACCGGTCCGCCTGGCCGGCCCCGGCGGGTAGCTCGAGCCGGGACCGGCGCCCATGGGCAGCGTGACGGGCCGGCGGTAGCCTCCCCCCCGTTCCGCGGCGGCGGACGAGGAGGGTCCGACCGGATGATGACGGCAGGCCTGACGGCCCTGGGCGCGGCGGCGGCCGTGCTGCTGGTGACGGTGCTCGGCGGCGTCTCGACGGCCCACGGCAGGCTCACCGACGAGCCTGTGGTCATCGGCCACCGCGGAGCCTCCGGCCACCGGCCCGAGCACACGATGGCCTCCTACCGCCTGGCGATCGACCTGGGCGTCGCCCCCTACGCCGACGGGATCGGGCCCAGCAAGACCCTCGTCGTGCCGGTCGACGACGCCGGGCGGCTCGGCCGGCCGACCAGCCTGGTCGACGACGCCTACGACGCCGGCCTCGTCGTGCACCCCTACACCTTCCGCAACGAGAACCACTACCTGCCCGAGGACTTCCGGGTCGGCGACCCCGCCCATCCCGAGTACCCGGGCGCGACCGGGGACGCCGCCGGGGAGTACCGCCTGTACTACCGTCTGGGCGTCGACGGTGTCTTCAGCGACAACCCGGACACGGCGGTCGCCGTCCGGGCCACGCTGTTCGACCGGTAGCGCCCCGTCGATGCGGTCGGGTCCCACGTCTCGGCGCGCGACCCGCTGGGCATCGCGGCCGCGGAGCGGGCCCACTGCGTGCAGCTGTTCCTGGGCAACCCGCAGAGCTGGCGCGCCCCCAGGCCGCGCGACGACGCCGACCGGCTGCGCCGGTCGGCCCTGCCGCTGTACGTGCACGCCCCGTACCTGATCAACGTCGCCTCGCCGAACAACCGCGTGCGCGTCCCGTCGCGGCGGATCCTGCAGCAGACCTGCGACGCGGCTGCGGCGGTCGGCGCGGCGGGCGTGGTCGTGCACGGCGGCAGCGTGGCCGGAGACGGCGGCAAGGACGCCGGCTTCGCCAGGTGGCGCAGGGCGCTGGAGCTGCTGGAGACCGACGTCCCCCTGCTGGTGGAGAACACCGCCGGAGGCGAGCACGCCCTGGCCCGCGAGCCGGAGACGGTCGCGCGCCTGTGGGACCACGTCGGCGACCATGACCTGGGCTTCTGCTTCGACACGTGTCACGCACACGTGGGTGGCCAGGCCCTGCCCGACGCGCTCGACCGCTTCCGGGCGGTGACGGGGCGCGTCGACCTGGTGCACTGCAACGACGCGAAGGATGGGCTCGGGTCGGGGCGGGACCGCCACGAGCACCTCGGCCAGGGCCGCATCGACCCGCCGGCGCTCGTCGAGACCGTGCGGCGGGCCGGGGCCCCGGTGATCTGCGAGACGCCCGACGAGGGCCGGGGGCGCGACCTGGCGTGGCTGCGCCGGCGTCTGGGGCAGGCGCCGGACGCGAACGACCCCACCGGCGGCTAGGAGTCGCCGTCGGCCCCCAGGGCGTCGCGCAGCCGGGCCGCGACCTCCTCGGCCTCCTCGCGGCTGTGGTACGGCCGGCGCGGCCAGAAGAAACCGCGCAGGCCGTCTTTGGGACGGCGCGGGACGACGTGGACGTGCAGGTGCGGCACGCTCTGGCTGACGCGGTTGTTCAACGCGACGAACGAGCCGGATGCCCCCAGGGCCTGCTCCACCGCGCCGGCCAGGCGGCGGGCCCGCGCGAACAGCGGGCCGACGCGGTCGGCTGGGAGGTCCATGAGGGTCTCGTGGTGCGCCCGCGGGACCACCAGCGTGTGCCCTGCGAACAGCGGCCGGTCATCGAGGAAGGCCACGGCCACCGCGTCGTCCAGGACCCGGTGCGCGGGCCGCCGTCCGGCGACGATGTCGCAGAATGCGCAGCCGTCGACGGCCGCGCCGGCGTCCGGCACCCGTCCCGCTCCCCGCGCTAGTTCTGTCCCGGGTCCGCCGGGATCGTCGTGTAGACCCCGCCTCGGCGCACGAGCACCCGCCGCCACAGGCCGTCGGGGTCGTCGGCGACGACGTCGGCGGGCTCGGGGTCCACGACAAACCACGACCCCTGTTCGATCTCGGCCTCCAGCTGGCCCGGGCCCCACCCGGCGTGCCCGCCGATGACCCGTAGGCCCTCAAGCGCGCCGGGCGGCGGCAGCGGATCGGCGACGAGGTCGACCAGGCCGAGCCGGCCGAGCAGCGGCTGCCAGGCGTCGGTCTGCCCGTCGCCGCGCGAGGCCAGCGCCAGCACGGTGTCCGGCGCCACCGGCCCACCCACGAACACGACCGCCGGCTCGGCGGCCAGGTCGGCCCAGGCGGGCAGGACGTCGCGCACCGCCAGCGGGCTGGGCCGGTTCACGACCACGCCGAACGCGCCCTCGTCGCCGTGCTCCAGCACCAGCACGACCGCGTGGCGGAAGTTCGGGTCGAGCAGCGAGGGCGTCGCCACCAGCAGGCGTCGGGCGAGGGAGTCCACAGGTTGCATTGTGCGCGCAAGGCGGGCG
>JALYGZ010000039.1 GCA_030776845.1 Actinomycetota bacterium | reverse complement strand
TCGCCCCTCCACACCCCGTCCTCGTCCAGCGGGTACAGGCGCACGGCCCCGGCGGCCACCGGGCCGTGGAAGCCCAGCACGTGCAGGGTCCGCGGGTCGTCGTCGCGCGCGTCGCGGTCGGTGGGGTGGAAGAAGCGCTGCTCGCGAACGAACACCTCGCACCGGATGTGGTGGTGCAGGTCGACCTCGGCGGGCGTCGCCGCCAGGCGCGCGGTGACCAGGCCGCGGCTGAGCGGCTCAGTCGGACTGGAGGATGGGAAGCTGACGGGGCGCGACGTCATCACCGGTCTCCTCGAAGGCGCTCAGGGCCGAGCAGGCCTGGCAGCGGGCGCAGCCGGCGGTGACGTTCCACGAGCCGACCCCCCGGCTCACCACATAGGGCCCGATCCGCCGGTACAGCGACTCGACGTACCCGGGCTCCGGGGGCAGCCAGCCGTCCATGAGGCTGCCCGGCACGGGGCGCAGCGGGACCACGAAGGGGTAGACGCCGATGTCGACGGCCCGCTTGCAGGCGTCGACGGTTGTGTCGGGGTCCTCGCCCATGCCGAGGATGACGTACGTGGAGACCTGTCCCCTGCCGAAGATCTCCACCGCGCGCTCCCACGCCCGGAAGTACCCGTCGATCCCCGTCCTGGCCTTCGGCGGCGCGACCCGGGCGAGCACGTCGGAGTCGAACGACTCGACGTGCATCCCTAGGACGTCGACGCCCATCTCCTTGACCGTCTCGAGGACCCCGAGGTCGTCGGGAGGCTCGAACTGGGCCTGGACGGGCAGCCCGCTGGCCTCCTTGATGGCCCTGGCGCACTTGCCGAGGTACAGCGCCCCCTTGTCCGCGCCGCGGGTCGTGCCGGTGGTGAGGGTCACGTCGACGGCCCCGTCGAGGTCTCGCGCGGCGACCGCCACCTCGGCGAGCTGCTCGGGGCGCTTCACCGGGATGGTGACGCCGGCCTCCAGCGACAGCTCGATCCCGCAGAACGTGCACTGGTCGTCGGTGCCCCAGTGCATGCAGGTCTGGACGACCGTGCTGGCCAGGGAGTCCAGGTGCAGCAGGGCGATCTGCCAGTACGGGACCCCCTCGGCGGTCTGCAGGTCATAGATCCTCGGCCGGGGCGGGACCGTGGCGGCGGCGATGCGCCGCCCGTCGCGCAGCAGCTCCCACCCGTCGTCGCCCTCGCGCAGGACGAACGGGGAGTCGGTCACGTACTCGGCGGTGAACGGGAACGTGACCGGCGTGTCCTCGACCCAGATCATCCCCGCGTCGGCCGGCCCGGCGCCCGAGCGGCGGCCCTCGACCCCGCGCTCGACCCGGGCGCCGTAGCTCTGCAGCTCCGACAGCACCGGCCCCAGCCGGCTCGTGGCGTCACCAGGTGTGGCCATACAGTTCCTCGAAGTTCGTGTGCAGGATGCGCTCCTTGAGCTCGTCGCCCACGGGCGCCCCGACGATCTTGTGGTACTCGCCCCAGAAGTCGCTCCACGGCTCGTCGGAGGCGAACAGCACGCGGTCCTGGCCCACACCCCGGTTCTCGATCTCGGTCATCAGCCAGCGGGCGCCGAACCCGACGGACCAGGTCGTGTCCGTGTAGACCCGGTAGCCCTGCTCGACCCAGTCCAGGAACTTCGGGACCAGCCTGATGTGCCCGCTCACGCCCCCGCCGAAGTGGACCAGGTGGATCTTGACCCGCCTGCCGTAGCGCTCGACCAGCGGGATGAAGTTGCTGATGTCCGACGAGCCCCCGGGGCTGGTGTGGAAGTGGAAGACCAGATCGTGCTCCTCGGCCGCGTCGAAGCACGCGTCGACGATCTCGGCGGTCTCGTCGTCCCATTCCTCCGGGTTGGGCGTGCCCCCCAGCAGGAACGTGGTCTTGAGCGCGACGATCCCGTCCTCCCCGGCGTGGCGCAGGGCCTCCAGGGTCATCTCCTTGTTCTGCGGCAGGAACGAGACCCACAGGCCGCCGCGCAAGCGGTCGACGGCGCCGACCGCGTCCAGGACGACCGCGTTCAGCGAGAAGGGGTGTCCCTGGTCGGGGACGCCGTAGTTGGGCAGGACGAGCGCGCGCTCGACGCCCAGCCGGTCCATGTGCCCGACGTACTCGCTCCTGCCGGGGAAGTCGTAGACCGTCGGCTTGACCGGCTCCTCCAGGTCGTAGAAGGCGTAGCCGGGCAGCTCGCCGATGTGGCTGTGGGCGTCGATGACGGTCCGGGAGAGCCGTTCTGGTGCTGCCATCTTGGGTGCCTTTCCGGTTGCGATCTCCTCACGGTCCCTGTCGGGGGGCCGTCGAGTCCCCGTACCGCCGCCTGCGGTCGGCGACGGCCTCCGCCCACGCCTCCCGGGCGTCGAAGGTCTCCCGCTCCGCCGGCAGCCCCGACGCGGGGAGCAGGTCCCCGGAGACGGGGTCGAGTTGGACTGCCTCGACGCCGTACACCGCCCTCATGGTCTCCGGGTGCGGCTCTATGAAGGCGTGCAGGGCCACTCCGTCGGGCAGGTGCATCTCCAGTCGCCGGTAGGGCGCCGCCACCGCCGTCTCGGGGCTGCCCGTCTCGTGCAGCACGACCCACTCCTGCCCGGCCTGCCTCGCGGCGCGGGCGCGGCGGCCGGCCTCGTCCCGGCGGACCTCCTCGCGCACCTCGCCGTAGCGCAGCCCGAAGGCGGCGTCCCCGACGAGCTCGGCGTCCCCGACCTCATCGGGGCGCAGGCCCAGCCGCCGGGAGGTGGTCGCGACCAGCTCCGGCGCCGCCGGGTACGCCGCGACCAGCTCCTGGGCCGTCGAGGCGGACCGCAGCTCGTCGGCGACGGCACGCACGAGGCGGATGCGCTGCTCGTAGTGCTCCGGGACCACCATCACCACCGTGTACAGGTGCCCCTCGGCGGTCCGCCACCGACGGACGAGCTCGGACAGCCCCTGGTCCACGGGGTCCGACGCGGCCGGTCCGCGGGCCCTCAGATGGTCCAGGTCTGCATCATCAGGGCGTTCTCGCGCTTGGCCGTGAGGGCGGCGTCGAGGACGTCCAGCGGGCTGATGGCCTTGACGCCGTCCAGCATGTCGACCTCGCGCATGCCATAGAGCATGGCGGCCGAGAAGCGGCAGGCGTAGACGTGGCCACCCTCGTCCATGAAGGTCTTGAGCTGGTTGTTGTAGGCCAGGGCGCCCGGGAACGCCTCGTCGCCCACCGTGGGGAACCCGCGCGAGGCCGAGGCCATCAGCGAGCCCGGCCCGTACAGGACCAGGTGGGTGTCGAAGCCCTTCCGGTTGATGCGGGTGGCCGTGAGCATGTTCACCAGGCCGACCGAGCCCTCGAAGGGCACGGTGTGCATGAAGATGAAGGCCTTCTCCCCCGGCTCCGCCTTGTGGTCGGGGAACACCTTCTCCTCGTAGTCGACGATCGCGTCGCCGGGCTGCACCTTCTCACCAACAATGTCGACCATCTGCGGTCTCCCTTCCGGTTCCTGCTGCGTTCACTGGTCGCGCGCTGCACGGTTCCCGCGTACGGCTCCTTTGTCCCACGGCTCGACTCGGACTCGTGCCGGCGTCATCGCCAGCGCCGGCGGTGGCTTCCCGGCATGGCGCGCAGGGCGGCGTGGCGCACGCCCCACGGCAGGGCCCGGTAGGCGGGCACGAACACGCGCCGCCAGAACAGCGTGGCCGGCCCCTGGCGCCCGACCGGGCCGCCACGGCCCAGGTACCGGCGCGCCAGGTCCTCCTCGGCGGCATCCATCAGCGAGCGCTCCGAGTTGCGGCGCAGCCACTGGGCCACCTCGACAGGCCTCATGCCGCCTCGAGCTCGGCCAGCAGCGCCTGCCCGCCGATCGCCAGGGGCTCCACCAGCGCGCCGATCGGGGGGGCGTAGACGTTCTCCATCCACGCCACGTCCTCGGCGGTGATGCGCCGCTTGATCGCCATGGCGAGGAAGTCCGCCCGCTCCTTGATGCCCTCGCCGCCGACGAGCTGGCCGCCGATGATCGCGTGGGTCCGGGGATCGGCGAGCAGCTTCACACGGACCTTCTTGAAGCCGGGGTAGTAGCGGGCCCGGGAGATACCCTCGCCCACGCCCATGACGTGGGGGATACCCAGGGCCGTCGCGAGCTTCTCACCGAACCCGGCGCCGCCGACCGACCACTTGCCGACGACCAGCCCCCAGGGGACGTTCACCGGCTCGTAGGCGCGGTTTCCTCCCGCCGCGTTCGTCCCGGCGACCTTGCCCTGGGAGTAGGCGTGGCTGCCGGTCAGCCCCTGGACGGGGATGCCGGTGGCGTCCTGGGGCACCTCGATGGCCTCCCCGGCGGCGAAGACGCCCGGCGACGAGGTGGCCATCCGCGCGTCCACGACGAGCCCGCCGGTGGAGCCCGCCTGCAGGCCGGCCTCCCGCGCCAGGCGGTTGTTCGCCCGCTTGGGGGGGCACAGCACGACGACGTCGGTGGGCAGCTCGCCCTCGGAGGTCCGCACGGCGTGCACCCGCTCCTCGCCGATGAACTCCTCCACGGTCGTGCGCAGGTGCAGTGTGACTCCCAGCTCCTCCAGGGAGGCCTCGGCGGGCTGCATGATGTCCGGGTCCGCCACCTGGCTGAGCACCCACGGGTGGGGGTCGACCAGGTGGGTCTCGAGCCCGCGCTTGGCCAGCGCCCCCGCCATCTCGACCCCCAGGGGCGTGGCGTCGGTCACGACGGCGACCTTGGCCTGGTCGAGCACCTTGTCGAACTCGGCGGACCGCCGGATGTTCTTGGGGTAGTGCAGCCCCTGCAGGTGGTTGCCCGGGACGTCGGGTGTCGTGTACTCGAAGCCGGTCGCGATCACCAGCCGGTCGAAGCCCAGGGTGTCGCCGCTGTGCAGGCGGACCTCGCGGTGGTCCAGGTCGATCCCGGTGACCACCCTCTCGTAGCGGACGTCGATGCCCTGGTCCCGGTAGAACTGCTTGTCCTGCAGGAACAGGTCCTCGAACTCGTCGATCTCGCCGCTGTGGACGTAGGGGATCCCGCACGGGCTGTACCCGACGTCCTCGTACTCGGTGAAGACGACGACCTCGGCGTCGCCCGCCGTCTGCCTCGCGGCCCCGGCGGCGCCGATCCCGGCCGCTCCTCCCCCAATGACGACGATGCGCAACGCGATCCCCCGGCGACTCTTGCGGCCTGGTCAACCCGTTCACTACAGTCTAAGTAGCGTCAGCTATAGTGACCGGTGGGGAATCCTACCCCCATGCCGGAGCCTTGCCAAGATCCGTTCTGGCGACACAGGCGACAGGGGAGCTGGCCGAGTAGCCCATGGACGACGTCGTCGCCGGGATCGGACCCAAGGTCCGCAAGCTGCGCCAGGAGAGAGGCCTGTCGCTACAGCAGCTCGCGGAGCGGGCCCGCGTGTCGGCGGCGGCCATCCACAAGCTCGAGCGCAACGGCGCCGTGCCGACCGTGGCGACGCTCATGAAGGTCGCCACGGCGCTGAACCGCTCCGTGTCCTATTTCGTCGAGGAGGACGAGGACGACCGGCCGGCGGTGCTCACCCCGGCGCAGGGCCGCCGCCCGGTGTTCACCTCCAAGCAGGGCCTGCGGCTGCAGGGCGTGAGCGGGCCCTACGGACACTTCTTCCTGGCCGGGGCGATGGCGGCCGTCGAGCCGGCGGCCGACAGCGGGCCGGTCCCCATGGAGCACCCGGGCGAGGAGCTGGTCTACCTGCTGCGCGGCAGGCTCGAGTTCGAGGTGGAGGACGAGACCTTGACCCTGCGCCAGGGAGACGCGCTGCACTTCCGGACCGACCGCCCGCACCGGTGGCGCAACCCGACCGACCAGCCGGCCCGGGCGCTGTGGCTGGCGATCCGCTCCCGATGAGCGTCCCGCGCACCAGCGTCCTGGCGTTCGGCGGCAACGCGCTGGTGCCCGAGGGGGAGGCGGGCACCTTCGGACAGCAGCTGGAGAACGCGGCGGCCATGGCCGGGGTCGTGGCCGACCTCGCCGACCGTGGGGACCGCCTGGTCGTGACCCACGGCAACGGACCCCAGGTCGGCAGCCTGGCCATCCAGCAGGAGCAGGGCGTGGACGTCACCCCCGCCCAGCCGCTGTTCGCCCTCGGGGCCATGACCCAGGGCCAGATCGGCCAGCTGCTGGGGCTCGCGCTGCGCAACCACCGCCCCGCCTTCCCCCTTCCGGCGCTCGCGCTGGTCACCCATGTGCTGGTCGAGCCGTCCGACGACGCGTTCGACGAGCCCACGAAGCCGATCGGGCCGGTCTTCGAGGAGGCCGACGCCAAGCGGCTGGCCGACGAGCGCGGCTGGCAGCTCGTCGAGGACGCCGGCGGGGGCTGGCGGCGGGTGGTGGCCTCCCCCGAGCCGGTCGCCATCGTGGAGGAGGGGGCGGTCCGCACGCTCGTGGACGCCGGCGCGCTGGTCATCGCCGGCGGCGGCGGCGGCGTCCCGGTGGTCCGGCGCGACGACGGCCGGCTGGAGGGCGTCGACGCGGTCATCGACAAGGACCTCGTCGCCGAGCGGCTGGCGGCGACCGTGGGTGCCGACGCCCTGGTCCTCATCACCAACGAGGACGAGGTCGCTCTGGACTTCGGTACCTCGCGCCAGCGCCCCGTCCACGAGATGTCCGTCGACGAGGCCGAGGCCCACCTAGCCGATGGGCAGTTCCCGCCGGGCAGCATGGGCCCGAAGGTCACCGCCGCCGTCCGGTTCCTGCGCAACGGCGGGCAGGTGGCCGTCATCACCTCCCCCGGCCACGTCGTGGCCGCCCTGGACGGGGAGCACGGCACGCGCGTGGTGCCGGGGGGGACACCGTGAGCCTGCGGCGGGTGCGGATCCGCCAGGGCGCGTACGTCGACTCGGCCCGGCTGATGTCGGTGTCCCGCTCCATGGCCCAGCGCGACGACGTGGAGTGGGCCAGCGCGGTCATGGGCACTGCGGCCAACCTGGAGACCCTGCGGCAGGAGGGCTTCGAGGATGTCTCCGGGGCCGGGGCCAACGACCTGGTCCTGGCGGTGCGCGCGGCGTCCGAGGATGGCGCCGAGGATGCCTTCGCCGCCGCGGGGGACGCGCTGGGCGGCGGCCAGCAGGGCGGCGAGCGCGAGCAACGGCGCGCCAGGACCCTGGACGAGGCCCGCGACCGGGTGCCCGACGCCAACGTGGCGATCGTGTCCGTGCCGGGCGAGTACGCCGCGCTGGAGGCGCACAAGGCCCTGACCGCGGGGCTGCACGTGCTGTTGTTCAGCGACCATGTCCCGGTCGACGACGAGCTGGAGCTCAAGCGCCGGGGCGCCGACCGCGGGCTGTTCGTCATGGGCCCGGGCGCCGGCACGGCCGTGCTGGGCGGCGTGGGGCTGGGGTTCGCCAACGCCGTCGACCGGGGCGGTGTCGGGGTCGTGGCCGGCGCGGGGACCGGGGCCCAGGAGGTCATGACCCTGCTGGACCGGTGGGGCGCGGGGCTCTCCCACCTGGTGGGCGTGGGCGGCGGCGACCTCGGTGAGCGGGTCCGGGGATCCATGACCCACATGGCCGTGCGCGCCCTGGCCGACGACCCGGACACCGAGGTCCTCCTGCTCGTGTCCAAGCCCCCCGACCCCGAGGTGGCGTCCGAGGTCCTCGGGGACCTGGGCGCCCTTCCCGCCGTGGCCGCCCTCGTCGGCGTCGGCGACGACTTCTCCGCGCCCGGGGGGGTGCGGGTGGCCTCCAGCATGGACGAGGCCGTGCGGCAGGTCCTGGGGCTGCTCGACATGCCCGTGCCCGACCCGGGCGCCGGGCTGGCGGACCGGGCGGGCGCCGAGGCCGAGCGGCTGGGCCCGGACCGGCGAGCCGTCCGGGGGCTGTTCTCCGGCGGGACGATGTGCTACGAGACCATGGTCGTGGCCTCCCGCCGGCTCGGGCCCGTGTACTCCAACACCCCCCTGCGCGACGACTGGGGACTGCCCGCCCCCGAGGGCGCGCACATCTGCCTCGACGTCGGCGAGGAGGAGTTCACCCGGGACCGGCCCCACCCCATGATCGACGTCGAGTCCCGCGTGGAGCTCATCGAGCGCGAGGGTGCGGACCCGGCGACCGCCGTGGTGCTCATGGACGTCGTGCTCGGCCACGGCGCCCACCCCGACCCCGCCGAGGTCCTGGCGCCGGTCTGCGAGAAGGTCAGCTCCCAGCGCGACGCCCCCGTGGTCATGGCCTACGTCTGCGGGTCCGACACCGATCCGCAGGACCGTGGGGAGCAGTGCCGGCGCCTGCGCGAGGCCGGCTGTGTCCTGGCGCCGACCGGCGCC
>JALYGZ010000038.1 GCA_030776845.1 Actinomycetota bacterium | reverse complement strand
ACCGTCGACGGCCTGGCCGCCTTCCTGGGCGGGGCCGCCGTGGCGGGCTTCCCGGCCTGGGAGACCCTGCCCTACGAGCGCCTGTCGCCGCAGCCGGCGACCGTGGGCGCCCGCCTGCGGGTCCTGGACCGGCTGCGCAAGGCCGGCGATCGGGCCGCCGCGCCGCGGGCCGTGGTCGCGTCGGTGCGGGCGCTGCTGCAGCCGATGGACCCCCGCCTGGTCGAGCGGGAGCCGGTACGCCTGGACGCGGGCTACGCCGGGGGGCTGGACGGGCTGGTCGAGTCCCTGGCCTCCCTGGGCTACACCCGGACCACGCTGGTGGAGCGTCGCGGCGAGTTCGCTGTCCGCGGCGGGATCGTCGACGTGTTCCCCACCGCCGAGGACCATCCCGTGCGGGTGGAGTTCTGGGGCGACGACGTCGACAGCCTGCGCTCGTTCGCCGTGGCCGACCAGCGCACCGTCGACGTCCGCGAGCACGTGACCGTCGACGCCGCGCGCGAGCTCGTGATCGGCGCCGAGACGGCCGCCACCGCGCGCCTGCTGACCGGGCGGGCCTCGGCCCTGGCCGACGAGCTGCGAATGCTGGCGGACGGGGTCGCGTTCGAGGGGATGGAGGCCCTGGTCACCGCCATCCACCCCGCGCCCGCCCACCTGCCGGACTTCTTCCCCGCCGGTGCGGGCGTGGCCGTGGTCGACCCGGTGCGGGTGGCCGACCGGGCCGAGGAGCTGCGCGCCCAGGCCGGCGAGCTGGCGAGCACCGGCTGGGGCGCCGCCGACTGGCTCCCCGAGGCCCACCGGTCCCCGGCGGACGGGGCCGACGTGGCTGGTTTCGCCGGGTGGGAGGCGGTCCGACGGCGGGCGAAGGGCCCGGTGTGGGAGTTGACCCCCTTCGGATCCGCCGACACCGTCACGGCCCTGCCGGGCCACGCCGTCGACTCGTTCCGCGGCGACGTGGCCGCCGCGGCGGTCGCCGTGCGCCGGTGGTCGGCCCACCAGCTCGACGTCGTGCTCACCACGCTGGGCCACGGATCGGCGCTGCGGCTGGCGGAGGTCCTGCGCGAGGAGGGCGTCGCCGCGCCGGTGACCGACGCCGTCGCGCCCGGGCGGGCCGGCGGTGGCGGGCGGGTGTCGATCGTCGAGTCCAGCCTGCGCGAGGGCTTCGTCTGCGACGAGCTGGGCGTCGTCGTCCTGGGCGAGTGGGACCTGTTCGGCCCCCGCCGGTCGCGCGCCGCCCCGCGGCTGCCCGGCAAGCGCGCCGCCGGGGAGACCGTCCTGGACCTGGCGCCGGGTGACCCCGTCGTGCACGCCGTGCACGGCATCGGCCGCTACCTGGGCATGGTCACGCGGGAGCTGCGCGGTCCCACGACCGTCGTCGGAGGCGGCTCCGCGGGCTCGGTGGCCCGGGACTACGTGATCCTGGAGTACGCCGGCGGCGACCGGCTGTACGTGCCCAGCGACCAGGTCGACGCGGTCGCCAGGTACGTCGGCGGCGAGCAGCCCAAGGTGATGCGCCTGGGCGGGTCGGACTGGCAGCGGGCCAAGGGCAGGGTGCGCAGGGCCGTCCGGGAGATGGCCGGCGAGCTGGTGCGCCTGTACCGGGCCCGCATGCACGCCCAGGGGCGCTCCTTCCCGCTCGACACGCCGTGGCAGACCGAGCTGGAGACGGCCTTCGCCCACACCGAGACGCCCGGACAGGTCGCGGCGATCGACGAGGTCAAGCGGGACATGGAGGCCCCGCTGCCCATGGACCGGCTGATCTGCGGCGACGTCGGCTACGGAAAGACCGAGATCGCGGTGCGGGCCGCGGCCAAGGCGGTCTTCGACGGCGCGCAGGTGGCCGTGCTCGTGCCCACCACGCTGCTGGCCCAGCAGCACGGCGAGACGTTCTCCGAGCGCTTCTCGGGCTTCCCGGTCCGCGTCGAGGTCCTGTCGCGCTTCCAGTCCGCCCGGACCCAGCGGGGCATCCTGGACGGGCTGGCGGCCGGCGCGGTCGACCTGGTGATCGGCACCCACCGGCTGCTCGGCGGCGACGTGCGGTTCAAGGACCTGGGGCTGGTCGTCGTCGACGAGGAACAGCGCTTCGGGGTGGCCCACAAGGAGCGCCTCAAGCGGCTGCGCACCAGCGTGGACGTGCTGACCATGACCGCCACGCCCATCCCGCGGACGCTGGAGATGTCCATCACCGGCATCCGGGACCTGTCGACCATCGACACGCCGCCCGAGGAGCGCCAGCCCGTGGTGACGCGGGTGGGCGAGTGGGACGAGTCGCAGGCCACGCTCGCGGTCCGCCGGGAGCTGCTGCGCGAGGGCCAGGTCTTCTGGGTGCACAACAGCGTGCAGACCATCGCCGCGGCCGCCGAGCGGGTCCGCGAACTGGTTCCCGGCGCCCGCGTCGAGCTGGGGCACGGCCAGATGCCCGAGGCCGAGCTCGAGGCGCGGATGATCCGGTTCTGGAAGCGCGAGTTCGACGTCCTGGTGTGCACCACGATCGTCGAGGCGGGGCTGGACATCCCCAACGCGAACACCCTGGTCGTCGAG
The DNA here is from genome assembly GCA_030776845.1 of Actinomycetota bacterium. Classification (GTDB taxonomy): domain Bacteria; phylum Actinomycetota; class Nitriliruptoria; order Euzebyales; family Egibacteraceae; genus JAHWKQ01. Next base: position 2,843 of record JALYGZ010000038.1, on the reverse strand, counting down.
CGCGCCGACATGCTGGGGCTGGCCCAGTTGTACCAGCTGCGCGGGCGCGTGGGCCGGTCCGAGCACCGGGGCTACGCCTACCTGTTCTACCCCGGGCGTGAGCCGGGGGGCACCGGGGGGAGGCCGGCGCGGGCCATGACCGAGGAGGCGCACCGACGGCTGGAGACGGTGTCGTCGTTCACGGGGCTGGGCTCGGGCCTGTCGATCGCCCTGCGCGACCTGGAGATCCGCGGGGCCGGCAACCTGTTGGGCGCCGACCAGTCAGGGCAGGTCGCCGCCGTCGGGTTCGACGCCTACGCGCGGCTGATGGCCGAGGCTGTCGACGAGTTCCGCGGCGGGGCCCCGGCCGCCGCCGAGCCGGAGGTCCGCATCGACCTGCCGGTGGACGCCCACCTGCCCCGTGAGTACATCACCGACGAGCCGTTGCGGCTGGAGGCCTACCGCAAGGTCTCGGCCGTGCGGGACGCGGCGGGGGTCGAGGCGATGCGCGAGGAGCTGGCCGACCGGTACGGGCCGCCGCCGGAGCCGGCCGAGCGGCTGCTGTCAGTGGCCGCGCTGCGCGCCATGGTCCGCCGGCTGGGGATCCGGGAGGTGACGACGACGCCGCGCCGGACGGTCCGCGTGACCCCGGTGACGCTGGCCGACCACCAGCAGGTGCGCCTGACCCGCGAGGAGCCCTCGGCGGTGTACCACCCGGCTGCCGACGTCCTGGAGCTCCCCCTGCCGGGCGGCGGCGGGGACCTGATCGCGTGGCTGGCCCGGCGCCTCAAGACGCTGCTGTCGGCCCCCCGCCCCGCGGGCCGGGCCCGCGTGTGACCTACAATGGTCACCCCCTCGACCCCTCGGTGAATCGGCCGCTCATCGTGCGTTCCCGCGTCGCCCTGCTCGCCGCCGCCCTGCTGGCCGTGCTGGCCGGCGGCTGCACGCCGTCGGGCATCGACGCGTCGACGGCCGCGGTCGTCAACGACAGCGAGATCCCCGTCGGCGAGGTCCGCCGGCTGTTCGAGGTCGCGGTCTCCCAGCCTCAGCTGGAGCAGCAGCTGGAGTCCGACGACAGCGACCAGCTCGAGCTGCAGATCCAGGCCCAGGTCCTCACGCAGCTGGTGACGACCACGCTGCTGGAGCAGGGCGCCGCGGAGCTGGGCATCGAGGCGACGCCCGAGGACATCAGGCGGCGCCGGGAGGAGATCGTCCGCGAACTCGGCGGCGAGGAGGCGTTCCGCCGGGTCGTGCGCCAGAGCGGGTTCACGGCCGCTCAGGTGCGCGACCAGCTGCGTGCCGCCGTGCTGCAGGAGCGCGTCGAGCAGCGGCTGCAGGCCTCGTCGACGGTGACCGAGGCGGAGGTCCGCGAGTTCTACCGGGCCAACCGGGCGGAGCGCTACGTACGGGTCTCGGCGCGGCACATCCTGGTGCGCACGCGCGCGGCGGCCCAGCGGGTCCTCGACCGGCTCGGGCGCGGCGCGAGCTTCGCCGCCCTGGCCCGCGAGGTGTCCGTCGACGAGCAGACCGCCCGCCAGGGCGGGGACCTCGGCCGGATCACGCCCGGACAGACCGTGCCGGCGTTCGAGGAGGCGGCGCTGGGCGCCGCCGAGGACGAGGTCGTGGGGCCGGTCCGCACGCAATTCGGCTTCCACATCATCCAGGTGACCGAGCGGCAGGCGGACAGCCTGGCCGAGGTGCGCGCGGAGATCCGCTCCGAGCTGGAGCAGACCGAGCGCCAGACGGCCGTGAGCGACTGGCTCGTCAGGCAGGCCCGCGAGGCCCAGGTGACCGTCAACCCCCGTTTCGGCCGCTGGGACCCCGAGTCCGCACAGGTCGTCGCCGAGAGCCCGGTGCCCCGGGCCGAGCAGCCGGACGGGACGGCCCCGCAGTCGTCGGGCAGCTAGCGACGCCGTCGATGGCCCGCCTGGTGCTCGTCGACACGTCCGCCGCCCTTCCGGGCCTGCTGCCCCTGCACGGCTGGTCGGCGCTGATGAGCAGTGAGCTCGTGCTGCTGGCCGGCGACGACCACCCCTTCGCCGCCCACCTGGCCATGGCCGACCTGCGCCACGAGACCCTGCCCGCCGGCGACACGGGGGACGCGCCCCCCCTGACCCGCACCGACCTGCTGACCGGCGTCGGGCCGCGGGCCAGAGCGCGGGTGAACCGGGTCGTGGAGGCCGCCCGGGAGCACGGCGACGTCACCTACCTGGTCGGGCCGGCTGACGACGAGGCGTTCACCCGGGCCCTGGGCCTGGAGGCCGCGCGCGCCGGCCTGGAGGTCGAGATGGTCTATCTCGCGCCCACCCCCAAAGGAGAGGCCCTGCTGGAGCTGGTGGCGGTCGAGGAGCGGCTGCGCGGCCCGGGGGGCTGCCCGTGGGACCGGGAGCAGTCCCACCGCAGCCTCGCCCGCTACGCCGTGGAGGAGGTCTACGAGCTGCTCGAGGCGATTGAGGACGACGACTCCGACGCTATCCGCGAGGAACTCGGCGACGTGCTGCTGCAGGTCGTCTTCCACGCCCAGATCGCCCAGGACGAGGGGCGGTTCACGATCGACGACGTGGCGCGCGGCATCGTCGACAAGCTGGTGCGCCGCCACCCCCACGTCTTCTCCGACGCCCAGGTGAGCGGCGCCGACGAGGTCATCGCCAACTGGGATCGGCTCAAACGCGACGAGAAGCCGCGGGCCGGCGTGTTCGAGGGGGTGCCCGCGGCGCTGCCGGCCCTGCAGTACGCCGCCACGCTGCTGCGCCGGGCGGCCGAGGCCGGCGTCCGCTCCGAGCGCGGCGACGTCGGCGCCCGGCTCGACCCCGTCGCCGGGGCCGAGGACGACGACGCGCGCGTCCGTGCGCTCGGGCTGCTGC
>JALYGZ010000037.1 GCA_030776845.1 Actinomycetota bacterium | reverse complement strand
GCGCACCGCCGCCGCCAGGGCGGCGGCCTGGGCCTCGCGCACCACGTCGTGCACCCGCCGCAGCCGCGCCTCGGGCTCGCCGAGGGCCACGGTGCGGGTCATGTCGCTGTGGTAGCCGTCGACCAGGGCGCCGAAGTCGATCTTGAGCAGGTCGCCGGGGCGCAGCCGGCGCTGCGTCGGGCGATGGTGCGGGATCGCGCTGTTGGGCCCGGAGGCCACGATCGTGTCGAACGACGGCCCCTGCGCGCCCAGGTCGACCATGGTCCGCTCCAGGCGCACGGCGACCGCCCGCTCGGTCGTGCCCGGGCGCACCCAGCCCACCAGGGCGGAGAACGCCTCGTCGCCGATGCGGCAGGCGCGCCGCAGGGCCTCGAGCTCGGCGTCGTCCTTGGCCTGGCGCAGGGCCTCGACGTGCTCGGGCGCCGGCGTCACGGTGACCTCACCCAGGTGGTGCTGCAGGTCGCGGACGTCGTCCCACGGCAGGTGCTGGCTCTCGACCCCCAGGGTGTGGCGGCCGCCGAGCCGCTCGCGCAGCCAGCCCGACGACGGGTTCACGGCCCGGGCCATCCCGGGGACCTCGACGCCGGCCTGCTCCCGGTAGCGCCCGTCGGTCACGAACAGGTCGGCGTCGCCGTCGGCGGTGACCAGCACCCTGGCCTGGGAGCCGGTGAAGCCGGTGAGGTAGCGGACGTTGACCAGGGCCGTGACCAGCAGCGCCGGCAGGCCGGCGTCCCGCAGGCGGCGGCGCAGCGCGTCGCGCCGGGCCGCGGTCACCGCCGGGTCGGTCATGGAGCCCCAGGCTAACCCTCCCGGCGGGGCATCCGGGGGCGGCAGGCGACGGCGCTCGACGAGCCGCGCGACGACCACGGCGACCTCTTAGAAGACCGGCAGCGGCGGCGCCATGAACGTCATGGTGAGCGGGTCCTGGACACGACGTTGGGTCCGGCGAATCCGAGCATGAGCTGCAGGCCGCGCGGGATGACCATGTAACTGAAGACGGCGCCCCCGAGGAACAGCGCCTGGCTGATGACCACGAACGGCATCGGCGCGGCGGCCAGGACGGCGACCACCGAGGCGGCCTTCAGGCTGATGAAAACGCGCCCATGGGGTCAGTGAAGATGAGCGAGCAGTCCTTCGGGTCGAAGGCGGCCGAGCCGGCGCGCAGTGACGCCGGCAACCGGCAGTACGGCTGGATCAGCTCGGCCCGGTCCCCGGCGGACTCGGCAACCGAGCTGTCGGAGGGCGGGTCGTCACCGCACCGCCGTCGGGCTAGAGGTGATGGCCGAGTTGATGGCCGCCGAGGTCACCGGAACACAACGGGCGCAACTTTGCCCGACTGGTCCAACATCGGAACGGTTAGGTCGGCAATCTCCACAGTTCTTCGGGATGGCCGCGGCTGTCGGATTGGCCGGGTTTCGGGTCCGGTCCGGACCGGGGTGCCTCAGCCGCCGCGGGCGCGCAGCAGCTCGGCGGCCGCCCGGGCCGCCAGCTCGTAGCCCATCGCCCCCGCCCCGGTGATGGTGACGTCCACCACCGGCGAGACGACGCTGTGGCGTCGGAACGGCTCCCGGGCATGGGTCTGGGACAGGTGCACCTCGACCTTGGGCACCGCCAGCAGCTCCAGCGCGTCGCGCAGCGCGTAGGAGTAGTGGGTGAGCGCGCCGGGGTTGGCGATCACCGCGCGCGTGCCGTCGCGGCGGGCGGCATGCAGGCGGGCAACCAGCCGCGCCTCGGACTCGTCGGTGAACGCGTCGACGCCCGGCAGCAGCGCACGGACCCTGTCGACGAGGTCGTCGACGGTGGCGGTGCCGTAGACGGCCGGGTCGCGGCCGCCCAGCTGCGACAGGTTCGGCCCGTGGAGCACCAGGATCACGTCCGCACCACCGTCACGAGCACCCGGGCTGTCAGCATAGCGGGCTAGGGCCCCGACAGGCTGCGCAGGACCTCGTCGACGAGCCCGCGGTCGGGCTGGTCGACGACGAGCGCCTCGCCGGGGCGGGCGCACAGCACGAAGCGCACCCCCGCCCGGGCCTTCTTGTCGCGGGCCAGCACCGCCCAGACCGCCGCGGGGTCCAGCCGCAGCCCCCCGGTGGGCAGCCCCAGCCCCCGCAGCAGGGCGACCGTCCGTGCGGCCAGCCCGGGGGCACTGACCCCCAGGCGCTCCCCGAGCCGCGCGGCGAACACCATGCCCAGGGCGACGGCCTCACCGTGGCGGAAGGTCCCGAAGCCGGCCAGGGTCTCCACGGCGTGGCCGACGGTGTGGCCGTAGTTGAGCAGGGCGCGCCGCCCGCTCTCCCGCTCGTCGGCGGCGACCACCTCCGCCTTGACGGCGACCCCCCGGCGCACCACGTCGGCGAGCAGGTCGGGGTCGCCGGCGACGGCGTCGGCCGGACGGGCCTCCAGCAGCTCCAGGACGACCGGGTCGGCGATGAAGCCGTACTTGACGGCCTCGCCCAGCCCGGCACGGCGCTCGCGTGACGGCAGCGTGGCCAGGGTGGCGGTGTCGGCGACGACCGCGACCGGCTGGTGGAACGCCCCGACCAGGTTCTTGCCCTCGGCGAGGTTGACCCCGGTCTTGCCGCCCACGGCGGCGTCGACCTGGGCCAGCAGGGTCGTGGGGACCTGCAGGAGCGGGACGCCGCGGTTCCACGTCGCCGCGGCGAAGCCGGCGAGGTCCCCGACGACCCCGCCGCCGAGCGCCACCACGACGTCGTCGCGGTGCAGCGGCACCGCCGCGAATCGGTGGTACAGGCCCGCCAGGGTGTCCAGGCTCTTGGCCTCCTCACCGTCGGGCACCGTCATGACCCACACCCGCACGCCGGCCGATTCCAGCGCGGCCGCCACCCTCTCGCGGTAGAGCGCGGCGACGGGGTCCACGGTGACGAGCGCGGCGGTGCGCGCGTCCGGCGCCAGCGCCGCATACTCGGCGAGCCGGTCCAGCAGGCCGGGACCGACCACGACGTCGTAGGCGCCGCCGGGGACGGCCACCGGGACGCGCACTGGCGTCACCCCGGGTCATCCTCGCGCTCGTCGCGGGCGAGCAGGCCGGGGCG
>JALYGZ010000036.1 GCA_030776845.1 Actinomycetota bacterium | reverse complement strand
CCGCCGGGCAGGCCCGTCGCCGAGGCCCGGCCCGCCGTGATCGTGGTGCGCCACGCCCGCCCACCCCGTCGCCCGACCAGGACCCGGGGCACGACCAGCGCCGACCCGCCGCTGCGCCAGTCGAAGGTCAACGCGCCGAAGGCGACCGGGCCGGAGCCGGGGACGCCCACCTCGTCGTCGAGCTCGCATGCGGCGAAGCGCTCGGCGAGCATGTCCGCGGCCCGGGAAAAGCGCCCCTCGCCGACACCGGGATCGACGCGGGCCGCCTCCCCCCAGCCGACCAGCCCGTCGTCGCCGTGCAGCCACACGAAGCCGACGCCGTCCGGCAGGTGGTCGACGAGGCGCGGCGGCTGGTCCAGCGCGACCGTGTGGGCGACCAGCGGCGCCTGCACGCGGGTGGCCGGGCTCACGGCGGAGTCGCCCCGCCGGGGTCGGCCGCCTCGGTCGTGTCGACCCGGGCGTGGGCCAGCGCAAGCAGGACGCTGCGGTAGTGGTGGGTCACCAGCGAGCTGGTGGCGTCCAGCAGCCCCTGGAAGGCCGTGACGAGCCGGGCGGAGGCGTCCTGGGGCGACGTCGCCGACCCGAGGATGGGGTCGCGCACGAAGCGCACGAACAGGTCCACCGCCTGGTCGGCCGTCGAGCGGATGGCCTCGTCGTGGCGGCGGGCCAGGTCGAGCAGCTCGCTCAACGGGACCCCCGCCTCGAGCATGGCCAGGCCCGCCCTCACCGCCTCGGCGTCGTCGGCGGTGTAGCGGGCCTCGCCGGCGACCGTCCGCGGCGCCAGCAGGCCCTCACGCTCGATCGCCTCCAGCAGCACCGGGGACATGCCGGTGCGCTCCGCCAGCTCCTCCCGGGTCAGCAGCCGACCGGACCGCTCCGGCGAGGACAGCGCGGTCACCAGGGCGGCGTCGGAGGCCTCGAGCTGCCCCGCCAGCAGGCGCTGGATCGCGTCGAGCGACAGGCCCTGGTCCCTCCAGGCCCGGATGCGTCCGAGCCGCTCGACGTGGTCGTCGTCGTACCAGGCGACCCGGCCCTCACGTCGCGGCGGGTCCAGCAGCCCCCGCGCCCGGTAGAAGTGCACGGTGTCGACGGTCACGCCGCAGCGGGCCGCCAGCTCGTCCACTCGGTAGCGCACAGGGGCCCACTCTACGAGTCACGCTCGCAGCCGGAGCGCCCGGCGAGGGCCCGTGAGACGCCCTCGCCGCCATGGGTTACGGCTGGGGTGCCGCGTCCCACCACTTCCGGCGAGACCGACCCTCAGGCCGTGCGTCCGTCAGGACTGTGTCATTTTGCCACTGATTCGGGCTGCTCCTCCTCCTCGCCGACGTGGCGGCTGTACCAGCGACGCCCCGTCGCTGCGCTCAAGCCATGGGCGAGCACGCTCGCCGCGATCACGGCGCTGCCGGCAGCGAAGACGCGCGGGTCGGTGACTCCCTCCTCGTGGGAGAAGACGAGATAGAACAGCGCCGAGACGCCGATCGGCCCGAACCAGCCGTAGAACAGCGTCCCGGGCCAGCGCAGCCCCAGCGGCCGCTTCAGCGCCGCGATCAGCGGCAGACGGCGTAGCAGCAGCACGCCGATGGTGAAGAGTACGACGTTCCAGCCCATGTCGGCCCACAGCTCCCACGGCAGGGCGACACCGAAGAGCGTGAACAGGGGCAGCACCACGAAGCGGTTGACGCCCTCGTCGATCGAGTTCTCGGCTGCTCGCTCCTGGCCGTTCGAGGTGGCGTTGTAGGCGAGTCCCGCGACGAAGACCGTCAGGATGCCGTCCGTGTTGGCGAGCTTGGCCACCCCCAAGGCGAACAGCGCCAAAGCCACGGTGAACAGCAGCGAGACGGAGCGCTCCAGGTCGCCCTCGCGCTCCGCGATGTTGACGCCCAGGCTTCCCGCGAGGCCGACGACCACACCGACGGCCACCGCCCCGAGCACCCCGTACAACGACTCGAAGGCGAACTTCGACAGCGGCTCGTCGAGCACGAGCACGATCCCGAGGACGACGAGCGGGAAGGCGAGGCCGTCATTGGCACCGGACTCGCCGGAGAGCAGCTGGCGGAGGCGGGCGGGGACGAGCGACCTCGCAGACTCGCCCGTCACCACGCTCGAGGCGAGTACAGGGTCGGTCGGCGAGACGCACGCGCCCACCAGCCAGGCGGTCGCTGCGGGAAAGCCGAGAAGCCAGCCACCGAGCAGGGCCGAGATCGCCGCCATGCCTGGCATCACCACCAGGAGCAGCAGCGCGACCCGGCCGACTCGCTTGCGGTACTCACTGAAAGGATAGCGAAGGGCAATCGCCATCAGCGAGACGGCGAGCAGCAGCCGGCTGGCTTGCAACAGCACCGTCTTGGAGCCCGGGTCGTCGAGATCCACGAAGCCCAAGAGCTGAGGACCGATAAGGATGCCCACAGCCAGGGCGAGCATCGGCTCGGACAGCGGCAGGGACCTGATCCGCTTCGAGATGAAGGTCACCACGAGGGCCAGCAAGCCGATGACGGCGAGGTAGGTGTTCAGCATGCCGGGTCCTGTCCAAAGGCGGCCGCAAGAGTCCCCTGCAGGCACTGCTGTGCAAACCGCCCGGGGGATGCCGGTCCTGCGGTTGCGTGCGCGCACCCCGCGCATGCGGTATGCACCCGAGGGCGACGAGACGGTGGGCACCGACGGCACCAGCCCGATGAAGTGCACCGCACCGGTTCGGCAGCCCGCCGTGGCGACCAGTTGATGTACCCGAAGGCTGCCGGCTCAGCTGGTCCACGTCCCGCCGGCCGGCCGGCGCTGCTCGACGAGCTCAGCCTGCACACCGATCGTGGTCCCCGGCCGAGTGGCCCCTGATCTCAGGCGAGGGCGCCCAGGACCACCGTGACCCCGAACATGGCCAGCGACAGCAGCGCCCCGGCCAGCAGCATCCCGACGTGGTGGCCGCTGGCCGTCCACGGGGCCGGGTCTTCCTCGTCGCGGGTCTCGTCGCCCTCGTCGCCGTCCGCCGTCGTCTCGTCGCCCTCGTCGTCGGCGGGTCCGTCCGCGGGCGCGGCGTCGGAGGCCCCCGACGGCTCGTCGCCGGGCGGTTCCTGCGCGGTCGGGGCGTCCCAGGACAGCAGCTCCTCCAGGGCGCCGCGGGGCTCGGCCCCGGTGGACGACGCCGGCTGCCCCCGACCAGCCGGCGCCGCCTCCGTCCCGGTCGCCTCCGAGGCGAGCGGGAGGTCGTCGTGGTCCTCGGGGGCCGCGGCGTCCACTGGCGGGGAGTCCTCCGCCGGCGCGGTCACGACGTGGCCCAGGACGCAGCGCCCGTCCTCGTCGATCGCCATGTACTGTCCGCAGAGCCTGCAGAACTCCCCGTCCTCGCTGCCGTGGGCGGGGGGGCGACGCCGTCGGAGCCTCATCGTGCCTCCGTGGGGGCGGGTGGCCGGTCACGCAAGGATCGGCAGCGGCCCCGGCGGACTTGAACGACGACCGGCCGCCTACACTGCCGCGCCGTGCCCACCGACTCCGACCGGGGCCCGCGGCTGCCGGACCCCCGACCGGGCCCGGACAAGGACGCGCGGCTCGTGCGGCGCATGTTCGACCGGGTCGCCCCCCGCTACGACCTGGCCAACACGCTGTTCTCCCTGGGCCGGGACCGCCACTGGCGGCGCGCCGCCGCCCGGGTCGCGGGCG
>JALYGZ010000035.1 GCA_030776845.1 Actinomycetota bacterium | reverse complement strand
AGCCGGGGACGAGCATGTCCAGCAGCGACACCGTGACCACCGCCGTCGCCCCCCACAGCAGGTGGTCGGCGTCGAGCTGCCACGCCCACGAGTCGCCCCGGGTCGACAGCCGCACCATCCGCCAGCTGCCCACGTCGCGAAGCCTCGACAACCGCACGCGCAGGACCGCGGCGACCTCGGCCTCGGCGGCGGCCAGCGGGTGCGGGGCCCGCCAGCGCGCCACGACGGGCTGCAGCCAGAAGCGGGAGGGGGGGATGTAGGTCGCCGGGAGGCGGCCGAGCAGCTCCACTGTGGCGACGTCCAGCGCGATCTCCTCGTGCGCCTCGCGCAGCGCCGTCTGCTCGACGGTCTCCCCCGGCTCCACCCGGCCGCCGGGAAACGAGATCTGCCCGGGGTGGTGGCGCAGCTCCTGTCGGCGGCGGGTGTAGACAACCTCCAGATCACCGTCGCAGTCGCCCAGGAGGACCAGGGCCGCGGCCAGCCGCCCGGCGCGAGGCGGGGCGGTCTGTGAAGCCTGGGCCGCCAGCGACTCGGCCAGGCGCGTCCACACGCTCATGGCCAGCACTTACGCTACCTCTCCGGAGACCTCATCCACGCTCGGGCGTCAGGCTTCCCACCGGCCCGCGGGGGGAGTCGTGGCCGTCGGTCACCCGTTTGAGTCGCGCCCGGCCCGGTTAGAGCACCGGACATGCCCGCGTTCATCCGCCTTTGGCCGTTGGCCGTCGTGCTGCTCGTCCTGGCGTCGGCGGGCTGCGGGGAGCAGGGCCCGGAGGCCGAGAGCCAGCCCACGCAGGTCGCCAAGCCCGACTGGGTGGTGCGCGTGTACCCACCGCCGGGCTCCGAGGGGACGGCCGCGGCCACCGTGCAGGTCCGCCACGATCTGCCCGGGGCGAAGGGCAGGCTGCGTCTGAAGATCGACGGGGTGGACGTGACCTCCTACGCCGACGTGCGGCCCGGCCAGCTGACCTACGACCCGGAGCGCGCGCCGGGGGTGGTCGAGCTCACCCCGGGGCGGCACACCGCGCGAGTCGAGCGGGTATCGCTGCCCCGGGAGGGTGCCACCTACCGGGTGCTGGACTTCTACCAGTGGCGCTTCACGCTGCTGTGAGCGGGTCCGTCAGCGGTCGAGCAGGCCCAGGGCCAGCCCGTCGAGGATGTCCGCCTCGCTGACGAGGACATCGTCGAAGCCGAAGCGCTCCACCACCCGGGCCAGGATCAGGGCCCCCGGGACCATCACGTCCTCCCGTCCCGGCGCCATCGGTCCCAGCGCGGCGATCTCGGCCACGGGCATGGCGGCCAGGCGGTCGGTCAGCGCCCGCACCGTGCCGGCCGGTACCCGCGTGCCATGGATACGCTGCGCGTCGTACTCGTCAAGCTCCAGGTGCAGCGCTCCCAGCGTCGTCACGGTCCCCGCGACGCCCACCAGCGTGCGGGCAGCGCCGGCGTCGACCACACCGGCGAGCGCGTCGAGCTCGGTGTCCACGTCCGTCTCGGCCGCCGCCATCTCATCGCCGGTCGGCGGGTCCGAGCGCAGGCGGCGCTCGCTCAGCCGGACACAGCCGAGCTGGCGGCTGACGACCGCCTCCGGCTTGGCGGAGCCCAGCACGAACTCCGTGGAGCCGCCGCCGATGTCGACGACCAGGTACGGCGGCTCGCCGGCGACCGACCAGGTCGCCCCGCGGAAGCTGACCGCGGCCTCGTCCTCGCCGGTGAGGACCTCGGCGTCCACGCCGGTGCGCTCCCGAACGCCGGCGAAGAAGCGCTCACGGTCGGCCGCGTCGCGGATCGCGCTCGTCGCCGTGACCCGGGCGCGCAGCGCGCCGAACTCCTCCCAGCGGCGCGCGTAGCCGGCGATGCAGTCCAGGGTGCGCGCGAGCGCGGCGTCGTCGAGGTGGCCGTTGCGGTCCACGCCCGCCCCCAGCCGGGTGATCTTCATCCGCCGGTCGAGGTAGCGCAGGGGGTCATCGGGGTCGGCGACGAGCAGACGGACCGAGTTGGTGCCCACGTCGACGACCGCGACCCGGGTCATCCCTGCCCCGGTGTCGCCGCCGGACCCTGCCGGCCCCCGACCGGCTGGGGCCCGTCCGGACCGTCGGGCAGGCTGACGCACGGAGCCGGACAGGCCATGGGCTCGACCTGCTCGCCCACCCATGCCCCGGCGGGGTTGTCGCGCGTCGCCAGATGGTGGGCGTACAGGCTGTGCAGGCACTTGACGCGGCCGGGCATGCCGCCGGCGCCCGGGTCACCCGGAAGTGGCCCGTCCATGGCGTTGCGGGCGGCGACGTAGCGCCGGTGTGACGCCTCGTAGGCGCGCGCCAGCCCGGGCTCGGCG
>JALYGZ010000034.1 GCA_030776845.1 Actinomycetota bacterium | reverse complement strand
GCCCCGGAGAGCGCCCGAGCGGCACGGGCCCCTCGCCGGTCGGCGACTCCGGCCAGGTCGTCGAGCGGGCCATGGCATCCCCCGGTGGCTGTAGTTACGCCAATGAAGTTCTGTGTCCAGAGGCTACACAGCCGGGCGTCTGTGGCCTAGGAACGCGACCCCACCGGGCCTCACGGCAGGCGGACGACGACCCCCTCGTCGCCCCCCAGCCGCAGGGCCGACAGGTCGACGGCGGCCGGCTCCCGCCCCGCGTCGGTCGACACGTCTAGGTGCCCGGAGGCCGGCAGGCCCAGACCGGCCGCGTCGAGGACCGTCGCGTCGGGCGAGAAGTTCAAGGCCACCAGCACCTGCTCGCCGCGCAGGAAGACCAGCAGGTCGTCGCCGGCGTCCAGTGAGCGGTAGGCGCCCTCCCGCAGGGCCTCGCTGCGCCGACGGTAGGCGATCAGCCGCCGGTAGAACGACAGCGTCGAGGTCGGGTCGGCCGACTGCGCGGCCACGTTGAGCCGCTCGGCGTGGGACTGCACCGGCAGCCACGGCGTCCCGGACGTGAAGCCCGCCCCGGGCCCGGCCGACGACGGGGGCTCCCACGGGATCGGGGTGCGCTGGGGGTCCCGCCCGTCGACGTCCACGGCCGCCTCGGGCGGCACCTCGCCGTCGGGCAGGCCCAGCTCCTCGCCCTGGTACAGGAAGGGGGTCCCCCGCAGGGTCAGTACCAGCATGCCCGCGACGCGGGCGCGCGCGGCGCTGTCGCTCGCGCCCTCGGCGTAGCGGGTCGCCGCCCGGGAGTGGTCGTGGTTGTTGAGGAACCACGCCGGCCAGGACGCCGGCGTGGCCAACGTCTCGAACTCCTCGATCACGCTCCGGAAGGCCGCCGCCTTCCACGGCTGATGGACGAAGACGAAGTTGTGCGCCAGGTGCAGCTCGTCGCCGCCGGCGACGTACCGGACGAGGCGTCGCTGGTCCAGCAGGTAGACCTCGCCGATGATCACCCGGTCGCCGTATTCCTCGACGACCCGACGGATGCCGCGCAGGCGGTCGTGGCCGGTCGGCCAGTCCTCGTTGTGCAGCGCCGGCAGGGGGCCGGACGCCGGCACCGGGGGCAGGGCCGTCCGCCGGCCCATGATGTCGTTGCGATCCTTGTCCACGTCGGGCAGCGCGGGGTCCTTTCCCAGCCTGTGGGCGACGTCGACGCGGAAGCCGTCCACCCCCCGCTCCAGCCAGAAGCGCAGCGTGTCGTGCATGGCCGCCTCGACCTGCGGGTTGTCCCAGTTCAGGTCGGGCTGCTCGGGCAGGAACGAGTGCAGGTACCACTGGCCGGTGGGCTCGTCCCAGGTCCAGGCGCGCCCGGCTCGCGGGAACGCCGACAGCCAGTTGTTCGGCGGGCGCCCGTCGGGGGCGGAGTCGCGCCAGAAGTACCAGTCGCGCTTGGGGTTGTCGCGGCTGGACCGGGACTGCTGGAACCACGGGTGGCGGTCCGAGGTGTGGTTCGGCACCCAGTCGATGATGACCCGGATGCCGCGGCGGTGGGCCCGGGCCACCAGCTCGTCGAAGTCGTCCAGCGTCCCGAACAGCTCGTGCACGCCGGTGTAGTCGCTCACGTCGTAGCCGAAGTCGGCCATGGGCGACGGGTAGAAGGGCGATAGCCAGATCGCGTCGACCCCCAGCGAGCCGGGTGTCCCGTCGTTGAGGTAGTCCAGCCGGGCGGCAATGCCGGGCAGGTCCCCGACCCCGTCGCCGTCGGAGTCACCGAAGCTACGTGGGTAGATCTGGTAGATCGTCCCGTGCTTCCACCAGGTGCCGCTCATCCGTCGACCATACGGCCACCGCACCCCTGGCCGCGAGCCCGGGGGTCCAGGGGCGATCTCGCCTATACTCGCTCCCCATGGCTCATCCCAGTGGTCCCGCCTGGCTCGGGATCGGCGCACAACGCTCGGGCACCACCTGGTTCACCGACCTCCTGTGCCAGCACCCGCGCGTCGCCCTTGGCAAGAACCGCCGCAAGGAGCAGCACCTGCTGACAATCCCCCTGGCGCACGGCTGGCGGCCGGAGTACCGGGAGGAGTACCTGCGGCTGTTCTACGGCGGCAGGATGCGCCGCGGCGAGTTCACCCCCGCGTACCTGCGCTCCCCGTGGGTCCCGGCCGTGGCGGCGGAGGTGCTGCGACCCGGCGCGCCGATCGTGGTGCTGCTGCGGGACCCGATCGAGCGCTACATCTCGGCGATGCGCCTGGCGCGCTCCAACAAGACCATGCCCGAGGCGCCCCCCACCCAGGCGCTGCGTCGCTGGTCCCAGCGCGCCGGCGGCGGGGGCGTGTGGGCAGGGATGTACGCCAGCCAGCTCGAGGGCTGGGCCTCTGTGTGCGGTCGCGAGCGGATCGTGGTGCAGCAGTACGAGCAGATGGTGAAGGACCCCCAGCCGACGGTGGACGTCGTCTGGCGGGCCATGGGACTGGACCCCGTGCCGCTGTCGGGCATCGACCGGCCCAGCTGGACGAGCCGGCCGTCGTCGGGCGGCTGGGACATCGACGCGGTGCCGGGCTTCCGCGACCAGCTGCGGCACCTGTACGCGCCCGAGGTCAAGCGCCTCGTCGAGTGGGGAATCCGCCCCGAGCTGTGGCCCAACTTCGCCTGACGCGCCGGCGCGTCACCCCTATCGGGAGGCCAGCTCCCCCAGCGCGCCGCGGACCTCGTCGAGGACGTCGGGATCCTCGATGGTCGACGGCACCTCGACCTCCTTACCGTCGGCGATGTCGCGCATGGGGGCCCGCAGGATCTTGCCCGAGCGGGTCTTCGGCAGGCGGTCGACGACCTGGATCTCCTTGAGGGCGGCGATGGCGCCGACCTCGTCGCGGATCTTCTGCGACAGCTCCGCGGAGATCTCGCCGGTGTCGCGCTCCACCCCCGCGCTGAGGACGACCAGCCCCACGGGCATCTGGCCCTTCATCTCGTCGGCCACCCCGAAGACCGCCGCCTCCGCGACGTCCGGGTGGTCGGCGAGCACCTCCTCCATCGCCCCGGTCGACAGTCGGTGGCCGGCGACGTTCATCACGTCGTCGACCCGGCCGAGGACCCACACGTAGCCGTCCTCGTCGATCTTGCCGCCGTCCTCGGTGAAGTAGTAGCCCGGGTAGACGCTGAAGTAGTCCTCGACGAAGCGCTCGTCGTCGTTCCACAGGGTTGTCATGGTGCCCGGCGGCAGCGGCAGCTCGACAGTCAGCATCCCGTCCTGTCCGGTGTCGGCCGGGTCGCCGTCCTCGGTTAGCACGCGCACGTCGTAGCCGGGCACGGGCTTGGTCGCCGAGCCGGCCTTGACCGGCAGCGGCTCGATGCCCATCGGGTTGGCGGCGATCGCCCAGGCCGTCTCAGTCTGCCACCAGTGGTCGATGACGGGACGCTGCAGCAGCTCGCTGGCCCAGTGGTAGGTGTCGGGGTCGAGCCGCTCGCCCGCCAGGAACAGCATCCGGAAGCCGGACAGGTCGTGGTCGGCGAGAAGCTCTCCCTTGGGGTCCGCCTGCTTGATCGCGCGGAAGGCCGTCGGCGCCGTGAACAGGGCCTTGACGCCGTGCTCGGCGATGACCCGCCAGAAGGCCCCGGCGTCGGGCGTGCCGACCGGCTTGCCCTCGAAGACGACCGTGGTGCAGCCCGTCAGCAGGGGCGCGTACACGATGTAGGAGTGCCCGACGACCCAGCCCACGTCGGAGTAGGTCCACCAGACGTCACCCGGGTGCACGTCGTAGACGTTCTCCAGGCTCCACCGCATGGCCACGGCATGGCCCCCGTTGTCCCGCACGATGCCCTTGGGCCTGCCGGTGGTGCCCGAGGTGTAGAGGATGTACAGGGGGTCGGTGGCCGCGACCGGGACGCAGTCGGCGGGCTCGGCGTCGGCGACCACGTCGTGCCAGTCGAGGTCGCGGCCGTCGGTGAGCTCGGCGCGGGCCTGCGGGCGCTGCAGGACGAGGCACGTCGAAGGCGGGTTCTCGGCCAGCTCCAGGGCCCGGTCCACCAGCGGCATGTACTCGACCACCCGGCCGGCCTCGATGCCGCAGGACGCCGTCACGAGCAGGGTCGGACGGGCGTCGTCGACGCGCTTGGCCAGCTCCTTCGCGGCGAAGCCCCCGAACACGACCGAGTGCACCGCGCCCAGGCGGGCGCACGCCAGCATGGCCACGACGGCCTCGGGGACCATCGGCATGTAGATCACGACGGTGTCGCCCTTGGTGACCCCGTGGGCGGCGAGGGCGCCGGCGAAGCGGGCGACGTCGTCGCGCAGCTCGGCGTAGGTCAGGCGCCGCAGGGTGTCGGTCACGGGGCTGTCGTAGACCAGGGCCGTCTGGTCTCCCCGGCCGGACTCGACATGGCGGTCGACGGCGTTGTGACAGGTGTTCAGCTCCCCGCCCACGAACCATCTGGTGAAGGGGCTGTCGCTGTCGTCCAGCACGCGCTCGGGCGGCCGGTACCAGCTGATGGTCTCCGCGGCCTCTCCCCAGAACCCCTCGGGGTCGGAGATGCTGCGGGTGAAGGCGTCCTCGTAGGCACCCATGTCGTCGCTCCTCGTCCGCCGGCTCGTCCGACGCGGCGTCGACCGCGTGGCGTGTGTGGGGCATCCGTACCAAAGCGCCGGCATCCCGGCAAGGGGGTTGACGCCCGAGCCGCCGGCGCGGGGCCTCAACCGCCGGCCGCGAGGGCGGCGGCCGCCATGTGCTCCTGCTCGCTCAGCGACGGGGCGGCAGCCAGCAGATGCATGGTGGGCTCCACGAAGTTGTAGCCGAGCAGCCTCTCCATGCCGACGCTGCTCATCCAGTCCAGCTCCGTGAAGTGGCCCCCGGCCAGCAGGCGCTCGAGCGCGGCGGCCTCGATGAGCCGGCCCGGCGAGTACCGGCCCCACGGGGTGGCGAACCGCCCGTCCAGCAGCCGGTAGCTGCGTCCGTCGAGCAGGGCGACCGTGTAGGCGGCGAGCTCCCGGTCCAGGCACAGCAGTCCGATCTCGGCCTCCCCCCGGTGCGTGTGCTGCAGGATGCTGTCGCGCCACAGCCACAGCCCGACCGGCGTGTCCAGGTCGCTGGGACGGGCCTGGTCGTGGTCGCGCCGCCGGTGCACCGCCTCGATCTCCCCCAGAACGGCGGTGATCCGCTCGGGGTCGCGGAGGTGCTCGATGGACAGGTCGACGCCGTCGGCCACGACTCGGCCACGGGCCCGGCGCAGCTGCTTGCGCAGCCCCTTGCCGAGGTAGGCCTCCACGCGTCGGTCCGCACCGAGCAACAGCTTAGGGATGCCTTCGGCGGGGACGACCCGGACCCGCGGGAGCGTGGCGACGAGCCTCTGGGCGACCGGGTCCGTGGGGGGCAGATTCTCCAGGCGCAGGACCCAGGGCTGGTCGAGGCGCCCGAGCCCCACCCGGATCGCATCGGCCAGTGCCGTGGCCCCACGGGGGGTGCGGGCGGGCAGCCGGCAGCGGCCGCCGCTGGCCTGGCCCAGCCCGCCGATCTCCAGCCAGCCGGGACGCTGCAGGCACCCCAGGAGCGCCGCCGCGACGGGTCGTCGGC
>JALYGZ010000033.1 GCA_030776845.1 Actinomycetota bacterium | reverse complement strand
GCCCCCCACGAGGCGGCCGTGGCCACGCCCCGGAGGTCCAGGAACCGCCGCAACGCGAGCATGGACCCCAGCGCGTCCCCGTCCGGGTCGACGTGGCACGCCAGCGCCACCTGCGACGACGACGTCAGTACCGCGACGGCGCGGTCCCACTCAGCCTCCGGGATGGTCATCGGTGTCGCCTCCCCCCCGCCGCGCCTGGCCACGCAACAGGGACTCGATGCGCCGGCCGTGCTCTGGCACCGGGTCGTGCGTGAAGACCAGCTCCGGCACGCGCCGCAGCCGCTGCCTGGCCCCGAGCTCCCGCCGGAGCAGGGGTGCGGCGCTGCGCAGGCCCGCCGCCGTCTCCGCGCGGGCCCCCGGGTCGTCGGGAAGGACCGTGTAGAAGACCTCCGCCCGGGCCAGATCCGGGCTGGTGCGGACGTCGGTCAGCGTGACGAAGCCGATCCGCGGGTCCTTCAGCTCCTGCAGCAGGCCTGCGAGGACCTCCTTGACGGCCTCGTCGACGCGGCGCATGCGCTGGCTCACCGCTCCGTCCCCGCCCGGCTCAGCGTTCCGGCCCGTGCAGGTCGACGGCCACGGCGATGATCTCCACCCGTGGCTCGCGCGACACCACGCGCTCGACCTGCTGGGCGAGCCTGCGCGCCCCGGAGTGGGTCCCGCTCACCACGGCGACGCCCAGGGCGGCCCGCTGCCACAGGTCCTGGTGGGCGACCTCGGCCACCGAGCAGTTCAACTCCCGGCGCAGCCTCGCGATGAGCGACCTCACGACGGCCCGCTTGGCCTTGAGCGACGTGCACGCGGGCACGTGCAGGTCCAGGTCGATGAGGGCGGCGACCATGTGTCAGCTGCGCGTCACCTCGCGGTGCTCATACGCCTCGAACTCGTCGCCCCGCTTGACGTCGGCGAAGCGCTCCAGGCCCACACCGCACTGGTAGCCGGTGGTCACCTCCGTCACGTCCTCCTTGAACCGGCGCAGCGACGCGATCCGGTCGTCGGCGACGACGACGCCGTCACGGATCACACGGACCGCCGCGTGGCGCCGCAGGTCCCCGTCGGTGACGTAGCACCCGAAGACGGGCCCGACGCGGGGGACGCGGAAGATCTCGCGGACCTGCGCCCGACCCACGACGGCCTCGGTGTACTCGGGGGCCAGCAGTCCCTTGACGGCCGCCTCGATGTCCTCCACGGCTTGGTAGATCACCGAGTAGGAGCGCAGGTCGACGCCGGACTCGTCGATCGCCACCCGCGCGTTGGCCTCGGGACGGACGTTGAACGCGATGATGATGGCGTCGGAGGCCTGCGCCAGGCTCACGTCGTTCTCGGTCACCGCGCCGACGCCCTGGTGCACGATGCGCACCTTGACCTCGGGCAGCTCGAGCTTGGCCAGGGAGTCCGCGAGCGCCTCGACCGAGCCGGCCACGTCGCCCTTGACGATGAGGTTGAGCGTCTGCAGCGCACCCTCGGCGATCGCACCGGACAGGTCCTCCAGCGACAGCGTCCGCCGACTGGCCAGCTCCATGCGGCGCTGCCGCGCCTGCCGGTCGGAGGCGACCGCCCGGGCCGTGCGCTCGTCGGCCACGACCCGGAACTCGTCACCGGCGTCGGGCAGGTCGCTCCAGCCGAGCACCTGCACCGGCGTGGAGGGACCGGCCTGCGACACCGGCTCCCCGCGTTCGTCGAACATGGCCCGTACCTTGCAGTCGGCGACGCCGGCCACGAGGTTGTCGCCCACCCGCAGGGTCCCCTGCTGGACGAGCACCGTCGCGACGCTGCCGCGGCCGCGCTCCAGCTGGGACTCGATGACCGCGCCGCGCGCCGGCCGGTCCGGGTTCGCGGCGAGCTCGCCGACGTCCGCCTGCAGCAGCACCATCTCCAGCAGCTCGTCGATGTTCTGGCCGGTCTTGGCCGAGACGTCGACCATGGTCGTCTGCCCGCCGAACTCCTCGGCGACGAGCCCGTGCTCGGTCAGCTGGGTGCGCACCCGGTTCGGGTCGGCGCCGTCCACGTCGATCTTGTTGACCGCGACGATGATCGGCACCTCGGCCGCCCGGATGTGGTTGATGGCCTCCACCGTCTGTGGCATCACGCCGTCGTTGGCCGCGACCACGAGCACCGCCACGTCGGTGACCCGCGCGCCGCGGGCCCGCATCTGCGTGAACGCCTCGTGACCCGGCGTGTCGATGAAGGTGATCGCGCGGCCGTCCTTGGCCACCCGGTAGGCGCCGATGTGCTGGGTGATGCCGCCCGCTTCGCCGCTGATGACGTCGGCCTGGCGGATGCGGTCCAGCAGCAGGGTCTTGCCGTGGTCCACGTGGCCCATGACCGTGACGACGGGCGCCCGCGGCCGCAGGTCCTCGGGACGGTCCTGCGGCTCGGGGCCGAACTCCAGGTCCTCGGGGGTGACGAAGTTGACCTGCGCCCCGAGCTCGCCGGCGACGACCTCGATCAGGTCCCGCGACATCGACTGGGTGACGGTGATCATCTCGCCGAGCCCGAACAGCAGCCGCACGATATCGGTGGGGCTGACCCCGACGGCCTTGGCGAACTCCCCGACGGTGACCCCGGGCACGACGTCGACGGGGCCCTCGACGGTGGCCTGGACCGGCCCGGCACGCTGGCCCCGCGGCTGCGCCTCGGCCTCGAACTGCTCCTGCAGCGTCGGCTCCTTGCGGCGCCTGCCCTTCTTGGGCTTCTTGCCGCCGGGGGCGCCGGGTGGCTTCGTGGGGCGCCCGGGCGCGCCGC
>JALYGZ010000032.1 GCA_030776845.1 Actinomycetota bacterium | reverse complement strand
GTGCGGGGGCGGCGGCCAGGGCGACGCCCTGGTCGTCGAGGCCCTGTAGCCGCCGGACCCGGCGGCGGGGCGGCCCGGCCGCCACGGGGCGTCCTCTTCGACGCCGGCGGCACCCTCGTACAGGTCCACGTCGAGCGGCTGGCGGGTGCGCTGCGCGAGCGTGGGTGCGACCCCGTCGGGCTCGATGACGCCTTCTGGCGGACGCTGGCCATGCTCGACAGCGAGTTCGGCCCGTCCGCGGGCGGGTGGGAATCGTGGTTCGACCACTGGCTGGACCACCTGGCGGGCCGTTCGCGCGTCCCCCCGACAGCGATGCGGGAGGCGTGGTGGGCCGCCGATCGCGAGCTGCACCTGTGGGACCTGCCGGTGCCCGGCGCGACCGAGTGCCTGCGGCGGCTGGGCGAGGCGGGGCTGCGGCTGGGGATCGTCTCCAACGCCGACGGGCGCATCGCCGGGGCGCTGCGGCGGGCCGGACTGGACGAGCTGGTCGAGGTCGTCGTCGACTCCGGCGTCGTGGACGTCGCCAAGCCGGACCCGCGCATCTTCTCCCACGCGCTGGGCCCGCTGGGCCTGAGGCCGGAGGAGGCCTGGTACCTGGGAGACACCGTGGCGTACGACGCGGCCGGGGCCCGGGCCGCGGGCCTCGTCGACTGGCTCGTGGACCACCGCGGCCTGCAGTCCAGGCCGCACCCCCGCCGGGTGTCCAGCCTGGGTCAGTTCGCCGACGCGGTCCTGGCGGCGCGTGTTCCGCCCCCCGTTTAGCCTGCCGCGGCAGACATGGACGACCGCGAGCTCGTCACCGACGCGCTGGCCGGGCAGCGTCGGGCCCTGGCCCGCCTGCTGACCCTGGTCGAGGACGGCTCGGAGGCACGGCTGCGGGAGGTCGTGCGACGGCTGCACCCGTACGCGGGCGGCGCGCACCTGGTCGGCGTGACCGGTCCGCCCGGCGTCGGCAAGTCGACCCTGACCAACGCGATGGTGGCCCGGTGGCGCCGCAGGGGGCGGCGCGTCGCGGTCCTGGCCGTCGACCCCTCGTCGCCTTTCTCGGGCGGCGCGCTGCTGGGCGACCGGGTACGGATGCAGGACCACGCGCTGGACGACGGCGTCTTCGTGCGCTCCATGGCCAGCCGCGGGCAGCTCGGGGGGCTGTCGTGGGCGGCGCCGCAGGCCCTGCTGGTGCTCGACGCCGTCGGCTTCGGCGTCGTCGTCCTGGAGACGGTCGGAGTGGGTCAGGCCGAGGTCGAGGTCGCCTCGGTCGCCGACACCGCCGTGGTGACGCTGGCCCCGGGCATGGGGGACTCGGTGCAGGCGGCCAAGGCCGGCATCCTGGAGGTCGCCGACGTCTTCTGCGTCAACAAGGCCGATCGTGGGGGGGCCGAGCGCACGGTCCGCGAGCTGCGGGAGATGCAGCGGCTCGGTCACGGTGAGTGGCTCGCCCCGATTTGCCGCACGGTCGCCTCCACCGGCGAGGGGGTCGCCGAGCTCGTCGACGCCGTCGACGGCCATCACCGGTGGCTGTCGGGCGACGGCCTGGAGCGGCGCCGCGCGGCGCGTGCGCGCCTGCAGCTGCGCGAGCTGGCGCTGGGCGCCGTGCGCGGCCGGCTCATGGACGTTGCCGGGGGCGAGCTGTTCGACGACCTCGCCACGCGGGTCGCCCGGGGAGACCTGGATCCCTATACCGCCGCCGACCGCCTGGTGGCCCGCCTGTAGGCGTCAGGCGGCCGGCCAAGGCAGGCCCTCCGGTCGTCTACCGTGGTGGTCGCGGCCCGCGTCGTCACGAGCCGGGACTGCGGGCGACAAGGAGGTCGTCGTGGACGCTGCCCACCCCGGCGAAGGGGTGCGACGCGCCGCCGAGGACTGGTGGCGTCGGTACGAGGAGGCGACCGGCCCCGCCGGCGACGGGCGGGCGACCCTGTCGGACGTCGAGGTGCCGCCGCTGGTGGGGCCGCACAACTACACAGTGGACGTGGAGCGGGTCGGCTTCCCCGGCCGCTATCCGTTCACGCGCGGCGTGTACCCGTCGATGTACCGCGGCAAGCCGTGGACGATCCGCCAGTTCGCCGGGTTCGGCAGCGTCGAGCAGACCAACCGGCGCTACCACGAGCTGCTGGCGGCTGGGCAGCACGGGCTGTCGGTGGCGTTCGACATGCCCACCCTGATGGGACGCGACTCCGACGAGCCCGAGAGCGACGGCGAGGTCGGCCACTGCGGCGTGGCCGTCGACACTCTGGCCGACATGGAGCGGCTGTTCGACGGCATCGCCCTGGCCGACATCACCACGTCGATGACTATCAACGGGCCGGCGGTCGTGCTGTTCGCCATGTACTGCGTGGTCGCTCAGCGTCAGGGCGCCGACATCGGCGAGCTGGCGGGGACGCTGCAGACCGACATCCACAAGGAGTACATCGCCCAGAAGGAGTGGCTGTTCCCACCGCGGCCCCACCTGCGGCTCATCGGCGACCTCATGGAGTTCACCACGGCCCGGGTGCCCCGCTACCACCCCCTGTCGGTCTCGGGCTACCACATCCGCGAGGCCGGCGCGACGGCCGCCCAGGAGCTGGCGTTCACCCTTGCGGCCGGGTTCAGCTACGTCGAGCTCGGCCGGGGCAGGGGTCTGGACGTCGACCGCTTCGGCCGGCGGCTGTCGTTCTTCTTCGACGCCCACATCGACTTCTTCGAGGAGATCGGCAAGTTCCGCGCCGCCCGCCGCCTGTGGGCCCGCTGGCTGCGCGACCGCTACGGGGCGACCCGCGAGGAGGCGCAGCGGCTGCGCTTCCACACTCAGACCGCCGGCGTGTCGCTGACCGCGCAGCAGCCGGAGAACAACATCGTCCGCACTGCGGTCGAGGCGCTGGCGGCGGTGCTCGGCGGGACGCAGTCGCTGCACACCAACGCGCTCGACGAGGTCCTGGCCCTGCCCAGCGACCACGCCGCCCGCGTCGCCCTGCGCACCCAGCAGGTCCTCGCGGAGGAGACGGAGGTCACCAACACCATCGACCCCCTGGGCGGGGCCTGGTTCGTCGAGTGGATGACCGACCGGGTGGAGGCCGACGCGGAGGCGTACCTGCGCCGGATCCTGGAGCTGTCCGACGACGACACCGTCACCGGGGGACTGCTGCGCGGCATCGAGACGGGCTGGTTCACGTCGGAGATCGCCGACGCGGCGTTCCGTTACCAGCGCCAGCTGGAGCAGGGCGCCAAGCGGATCGTGGGCGTGAACAGCCACGCCGCCGACGGCGAGTCCGAGCTCGACGTCCTGCGGATCTCCCAGCAGGTGCAGGTCGACCAGACCGAGCGGCTGCGGCGCCTGCGCGCCGCCCGTGGCGGCGGCGTCGAGACGGCCCTGAAGCGTCTGCGCGACGCGGCGGGCACCGAGGAGAACCTCGTGCCGGTGATCATGGACGCCGTCCGCGCCGAGGCCACCTTGGGCGAGATCTGTGCGGCGCTCAAGCAGGTCTGGGGCACATACCGGGAGCCCCCCGTCATCTAGCCCGGCTCCCGCCGCCGGCGCGGGCCCTACGAGCCGCTGTCGGCGGGCGGGGCGGTCTCCTCGGGCGCGGCGGTCTCCTCGGGCGCGGCGGTCTCCTCGGGTTCGGCGGTCTCCTCGGGGACGGTGGTCGGCTCTTCGGGCGCGTCGGTCTCCTCGGGCGCGGCCGGCTCTTCGGTGGGCGCGGGGGTCTCCTCGGGGACGGTGGGCTGCTCGGCGGTGGGCTCCTCGGTGCCCGCCGGCGCGCCGCTCGTGTCGCCGCCGCTGCGGTCGCCGTCGGGCGGCTGGGAGGTCGAGTCC
>JALYGZ010000031.1 GCA_030776845.1 Actinomycetota bacterium | reverse complement strand
GCGGAGTCCTGCGCCAGGGCCTGCGCCAACCCCCGACGGCGCTCCTCGATGCGCTGGCCCAGCCCGCGGAAGCGCTCCACCACGCCGGCCAGGCGGAAACGGGTTTCACCGGCCTCGTGCGCCCGCTCGGTCAGCGCGTCCAGCTCGGCCTGCAACCGGCTCTCCCGGTGCCGCAGCCCCTCGAGCCGGGAGCGCTGGTCGGCCAGCCTGCGGTCGGACTCACCGCGCGACGCCGCCTCCCCCTGGTCACGCCGCTCGAGCTCGTCCAGGGCCCGCAGCGCCCTGGTGACCCGCACCCGGCGCAGGGCCGCCTGCAGCTCATCGTGCGTGGCGGCCGCCTCGGCCTGGCGCTCGAGCGGCCGCAGGCCGCGGCGCAGCTCCCGGGCGACGTCGTGGAGGCGCTGGAGGTGGTCGTCCACCTTGGCCAGCTTGCGCAGCGCCCGCTCCCGGCGCTTGCGGTGCTTGGCGATGCCGGCGGCCTCCTCGATGAAGAGGCGGCGGTCCTCGGGGCGGGCGGACAGGACGGCCTCGAGCTGGCCCTGGCCGACGATGCCGTGGTGCTCGCGGCCCAGGCCGGCGTCGCTCAGAAGCTCCTGGACGTCCAGCAGCCGGCACGGCACGCCGTTCAGGGCGTACTCGTGCTCCCCCGAGGCGAACATCCCGCGCGCGACGGCGACCTCGCTGAACTCGGTCGGCAGGGCTCCGTCGCTGTTGTCGATCGTCATGTCGACCACCGCCCGCCCCAGCGCGGGGCGCTGCGCCGAGCCCGCGAAGATGACGTCGGCCATCTCCCCCGCCCGCAGGCGCCGGGGGCTGTGGCTGCCCAGGACCCACGACAGGGCGTCGACGATGTTGGACTTCCCCGAGCCGTTGGGGCCGACGATCACGGTGATCCCGGGCTCCAGCTCCAGGACCGTGCGGTCCGGAAAGGACTTGAAGCCACGCATCGTCAGCGTCTTGAGGAACACCCGCGCGAGTCTAGCGACGAGCCCGGCAAACCCCGTGAAAGCGGCGCACAGGCCTGGCGGGAAGGCTCCCGGCCTCCGGGGCCGTCGAGGGTCAGCTGGTCAGCGCCACCTGCCGGTCGTCGCCGTGCGACCCGGCGTCGCCGGCCTCGCCGTGGGCCCGGCGCAGGGCGGCATTCTCCTCCCGGGCCCGCTCGAGCGCCGCCTCGAGCTCCGCGATCCGGGAGCGCAGCGCGGTGATCTCCGCAAGGAGGGGATACGGGCGGTTGTCCCAGGCCCCGACGAGCGTCTTCATCCCTTGGTTCCTTTCCGGGCCGACCCGGGGCCGCCGCGTTTCACGAACGCACTATACCGCGCCGGCGGGACCCCATGCAGCCGCAGCTAGCCTGCGGATCAGTGTCATGCTCCCCAAGCCCCGCCCGGTTGGCTCCTAGCCTGCGTGCCCCTCGTGTGGAGGTGGCTTGCATCGGACGCGCCGCCGGGTGGGGGCGCCGGACCGGCCGGCGTGACTTGATAGGAGCTTGGCGTTCCCTACCTCGACTGAGGCGTGTCCACCGACCGGTCCTGTCGCCCGTACGAAGACAGGAGACCAGGACCATGGTGAGGTTGGGGGTGGATGCGCACAAGCGCACCCACACGATCGTGGCGATCGACCGGGTGGGTCCGGTGGTGGCGGCGATCACGGTGGCGGCCACGACAGCGGGGCATCTCAAGGCGTTGCGCTGGGCTCAGAGCGTCGCTGATGAGCGGCTGTGGGCGTTGGGGGACCGCCGGCATCTGACGCGGCGTCTGGAGGCGGATGTGCTGCGCGCCAGCGAGTCGGTGGTGCGGGTGCCGCCCACGATGATGGCCGGGGCCCGCCGCAGCGTGCGTCAGCGGGGCAAGTCCGACCCGATCGACGCGCAGGCGGTGGCGCGGGCGGCGCTGCGGGACCCGGGCCTGCCGGTGGCACGGCCGGACGGCGCCGAACGCGAGCCGCGGCTGCCGGGGGATCACCGCGAGGACCTGGTCGCCCAGCGCACCCGCACCCAGAACCGGCTGCGCCGGCATCGGCACGCGCTGGGCAGTAACGACATCCCCGCGGGGGCGTTGGACCGGTTCGCCACGCTGGACCGCCTGCGGGCGCGCCTGACCGGCCGTGACGAACTGGTCGCCGCCATCACCGCTGAGCTGGTGGACCGCCGCCGTGAGCTGACCGGGCGCGCCAACCAGCTCGAGCGTCAGATCGCCACCCGGGCCGGCATCCTGGCGCCGTCGCTGATGACGCCGCCCGGCTGTGGGGCGCTGACCGCCGCCAAGCTGGTCGGTGAGGCCGCCGGGGTCGGCCGCTTGCGCTCACGCTCGGCGTTCGCCGCCGCCAACGGCACCGCGCCGGTACCGGTGTGGTCAGGCAACCGGGAACGGTTCCGGCTCAACCGCGGCGGCAACCGCCAGGTCAACACCGCGTTGCACCGCATCGTGGTCACCCAGATACGCGTCCCCGACCCAGCCCGCGACTACATCGCCCGGCGCATCGCCAACGGCGACACCAAGACCGAGGCCATCAGGGCCCCACGCCGGCGCATGTCCGACATCGTCTACCGGCGCCTGGTCGCCGATGAACAAACCCGTCAAGCCGCCCCTGCGACTTGCGTCGCACAGGCCGCTTGACATAGGAGCATCCGGTG
>JALYGZ010000030.1 GCA_030776845.1 Actinomycetota bacterium | reverse complement strand
GTGCACCAGGCCCGCGGCCAGCGCGCCCCGGGCGTCGACCCGCCCCCCGGTCACGAACGCCCACCGGGCGAAGGAGCGACCGACCTTGCGCACGACGTAGGGGGCGACGAGGGCCGGCGCCAGCCCGAGACGGACCTCGGGGAAGCCGAACCGCGCATGGTCGGCCGCCACGGCCGCGTCGCAGACCGCGACCAGCCCGGTCCCCCCGCCCAGCGCCGCGCCGTTGACCCGACCCACCAGGGGCTTGGGCAGGTCGTACAGGACGCGCAGCATGCGGTCGAGGCGACGGGCGTCCGCGACGTTCTCCCGGCGCGGCCGGTCGCCCATGGAGCGCATCCAAGCGAGGTCGGCGCCGGCGCTGAAGGTGTCGCCCGAGCCGGTGAGGACGACGACGCGTACCGCCTCGTCGGCCGCCAGGGCCTCGGCCGCGGCGGTGAGCCGGGCGACCAGCCCCTCGTCGAAGGCGTTACGGACGCCGGGGCGGTGCATGGTGAGCGTGGCCACGCCGCGCCCGTCGTGCCGCAGCCGGAGCGCGTCACCCTCCATGACGCGATCCTACGCGGGGCTACATGCGGAACACGCCGTAGCCGACGGCGCCCGTGGGGGCGTTGGCGCAGGCTGACAGCGCCAGGCCGAGCACCATGCGGGTGTCCGCCGGGTCGATGACCCCGTCGTCCCACAGCCGCGCGGTGGCGTAGTAGGGGTGGCCCTGCTCCTCGTACTGGCGGCGGATCGGCTCCTTGAACTCGGCCTCCGCCTGGGCGGGCCACTCCTGTCCGCGGGCCTCCAGCTGCTCGCGGCGGACGGTGGCGAGCACGTCGGCGGCCTGCTCGCTGCCCATGACCGACACGCGGGCCCCGGGCCACATCCACAGGAACCGCGGCGAGAAGGCCCGACCGCACATCGCGTAGTTCCCGGCGCCGAACGAGCCGCCGATGATCACCGTCAGCTTCGGCACGGCGGCGCAGGCCACCGCGGTGACCATCTTCGCCCCGTCCTTGGCGATGCCGGTCGCCTCGTACTCGCGGCCCACCATGAAGCCGGTGATGTTCTGCAGGAACACCAGGGGCACCCCGCGCCGGTCGCACAGCTGCACGAAGTGCGCCCCCTTCAGGGCGGACCGGCCGAACAGGACGCCGTCGTTGGCCACGACCCCCACCGGGTGGCCGTGGACGTGGGCGAAGCCGGTCACCAGGGTCGTGCCGTACAGCGCCTTGAACTCGTGGAAGCGGCTGCCGTCGACGAGTCGCGCGATCACCTCTCGCACGTCGTAGCGCGTGCGGCTGTCGGGCGGCACCACCCCGTACAGCTGCCCGGGGTCCACGGCCGGCTCCTCGGTGGGGACGACCTCCCACGGGGGCGACGCGCGCGGGCCGAGCGTGCCCACGACGGAGCGCACGATCTGCAGCGCGTGGGCGTCGTCGTCGGCCAGGTGGTCGGTGACCCCCGAGGTGCGCGCGTGCAGGTCGCCGCCGCCCAGGTCCTCGGCCGAGACCTCCTCGCCGGTGGCGGCCTTCACCAGCGGGGGCCCGCCGAGGAAGATCGTGCCCTGCTCGCGCACGATCACCGCCTCGTCGCTCATCGCGGGCACGTAGGCCCCGCCCGCAGTGCACGAGCCCAGCACGGCGGCCACCTGGGGGATACCCCGTGCCGACATCGTCGCCTGGTTGTAGAAGATGCGCCCGAAGTGCTCCCGGTCGGGGAAGACGTCGTCCTGGCGGGGCAGGAAGGCCCCGCCGGAGTCCACGAGGTACACGCACGGCAGGCGGTTGTGCAGGGCCACCTCCTGGGCGCGCAGGTGCTTCTTCACCGTCATCGGGTAGTAGGTGCCGCCCTTTACCGTCGCGTCATTGGCGACGACGACGACCTCCCGGCCCGACACCCGGCCGATGCCGGTGATGAGGCCCGCGGCGGGGGCCTCGCCGTCGTACATGCCGTGGGCCGCCAGCGGCGACAGCTCCAGGAAGGGCGAGCCGGGATCGCACACGGCGTCGACGCGGTCGCGGGGCAGCAGCTTGCCGCGGGAGGTGTGGCGCTCGCGCGCCCGTTCGCCGCCGCCCCGGCGCACGGCCTGCAGCTTGTCCCGCAGGTCGGCGACCAGCGCGGCGTGGTGCTCGGCGTTGCGGCGGTAGCCCTCGCTGGAGGGGTCGGCGGTGGAGCGCAGGACGGCCGGCGCGCTGCTCATTCGGGGCAGACTACCGGCGCCCCGGCCGCGCCGGTCAGGAGCCCAGGTCGATGACGTCCCCCTCGGCGGCCGCCCCGACCGGCACCCGGCGCCGTCCAGTCCCGCGAGGATGGCGTCGATCTCGTCGTCGGTGTGCGGTGGATCGTGGTGGTACAGCAGCAGCTGCCCCACCGCGCACGCCTCGGCCAGCCCCACGGCGTAGTCGACGACCGAGTGTGCCGCCTCGTGGTACTCGCCGAAGCCGCCCGGGCCGGCGCCGGCCGACGTGGGGTGGTGGTCGGACGTCAGGCGGTCGAGCACGGAGGCGGCGGCCCGGGAGCGCGCCGCCACGAGGGCCTCGACGACCTTCGGGTCGACGACCGACCGCCGTGGGCCACCTCGCGGGCCGCCCGCAGCAGCTGGTCGATGTCGGCGACCCGCTCCTTCAACAGGTACGCCCGCCCCTGCGAGCCCTGCTGGAACAGCGTCAGGGCGTAGCCGGAGTCGACGTACTGGCTAAGGACGACCACCCCACATCCGGGTGGGACTGACGCAGCTGCTCGGCGGCGCGGATGCCCTCGTCGGTGCCGGTCGGCGGCATGCGGATGTCGGTCAGCACCACGGCGGGGGCCGTCTGCTCGATGGCCGCCATGAGCGAGTCGTAATCGTCGCAGACGGCGGCCAGGTCCAGCTCCGACTGCGTCTCCATCAGCATCTTGACGCCCTCGCGGACCAGGTGGCTGTCCTCTGCGAGCACCATTCGGATCGGCATTGGTGAAGCGTAGTCTCCAAGCCTTCTGGATGGGCGGCAGGGGGTAGGCGTGCGTGCGTCGAGCCGGGCGGTGGTGCTGGAGGAGTTCGAGCGGGACGTCGCCATGCGCGAGCTCGACGTCCCCGATCCGGAGCCCGGCGCGGTCGTCGCGCGGGTCGACTACGGCGGGGTCTGCGGCACCGACGTGCACCTGCGCCACGGCCGCCTGCCCATCCCGGTCCCGGTGGTGCTGGGCCACGAGGCCGTCGGGCGGGTCGAGGCGCTCGGTGAGGGGTTGGACCGCGACGCCCTGGGGCGGCCGCTGGCGCAGGGCGACCGGATCGGGTGGTCGTCGAGCATCGCCTGCAACCGCTGCTACTACTGCCTGGTCGAGCAGGCCCGCACCCTGTGCACCGACCGGGTGGTCTACGGCATCAACCAGAGCGCCGAGGAGTGGCCGCACCTGTCGGGCGGCTGGGCCGAGGCCATCTACCTGCGCCCGCGCACCACGGTGGTGCGGATCCCCGAGGAGGTGTCGTCCGAGCAGGTGATCGCGCTGGGCTGCGCCGGGCCCACTGTGGCCCACGGCATGGCGCGCCTGGGCCCGGTCCCCGCCGGCGGCGTCGTCGCCGTGCAGGGCAGCGGGCCCGTGGGGCTGGCGGCGGGGATGGCCGCGCGGCTGCGGGGGGCGGGCAGGGTGCTCATGCTCGGCGCGCCGGCCAACCGCCTGCGCCTGGCGACCGAGCTGCGCGTCGCCGACCTCGTCGTGGACATCACCGAGATCACCGAGCCCGCCGAGCGCGTCGAGCGGGTCCTCGCCGAGACCGAGGGGGGCAGGGGCGCCGATGTGGTTGTCGAGGCCACCGGCGTCCCCTCTGCGGTCGCCGAGGGCATCGACATGTGCCGCCCGGACGGGCGCTACCTAGTCCTCGGCCAGTACACCGACCAGGGCTCCACGCCGCTCAACCCCCACCGGCTCGTCGCCAGGCAGCTGGCGCTGACCACCGCCTGGGGGTTCGACCCCTCGGACTACGTCGGTTTCCTGCGATCGCTGCCGGCGCTGACGGCCCGCTTCGACCTCGCCCGGCTGGTGTCGGTCTATCCGCTGGGCCGGGCCAAGGATGCCCTGTCCGACGTCGCGGCGGGCACGGTGACCAAGGCGGCACTCGCACCCGGGCATTGACACCCCACAGGGGTCGGTGTCTGCTCCCAGCGGCGGGAGAGGGGAAGCCGTGACCGAGCCGCTCGACGACCTCGTCACCGCGGTCGAGCAGGGGCGTATGTCGCGCCGGTCGTTCTTCGAGAAGGCCTAGCCCTGGGGCTGACGACGCAGGCGGCCTTCCCGGTGCTGCCCGACGCGCCGGTCGCGGCGGCGACGAGGTCGTCGGGGCCGGGACCGGCGCCGGACATCCGGCCCCGCAGGTGGCGGCGCGGTCGAGGCTGGGGCTGGGTGTGGGGTGACGACGACGAGGTCGGCAGCCTCAACGAGCTCAGCGGCGAACTGGCCCGCAAGGCGATGGGCTTGGCCGCGCGGGGGCGCGTCTACGACCTGGGCCTGCTGTACACCGGCGCAGTTTCAGTTCGCGGGGCACTCGAGCGCCGAGATCTTGACCTACGGCTCGCTGCACGGGCTGCGCCTGCAGAACGACATCCCCCCGGGCCCCAACTCCGTCGCCACGGCCTACGCCAGTTGCCACAACTCGATGTCGGACAACGTCGCCACGCAGATCGACACCCTGGGGCACATCTACGTGGGCGACGAGCCCCGCGCCTACAGCGGCTGGAAGGCCGAGGACATCGTCGGCGGCTACGGGCCGTTGAAGCTGGGGGTCGAGACCATTCCGCCGATCGTGGCGCCCGCCACGCTCATCGACGTGGCCGGCTACCTGGACAGGGAGGCGCTGCCCGCCGGCTACGCCATCCAACCCGACCTGCTTGAGCGCGTGCTGGCCGCCCAGGGGGTGGACGTCGACATGCTGGACGTGGTGCTGGTCCGCACCGGCACCGGTGGCGTGTGGCTGCGTGGCGGCGGGGTCGGGGCCGACATCGCCGCGATGGAGGCCCACGATCCGGCGGGCCTCTAGGTCGCGTCGGCGCGCTGGCTCGTCGAGCAGCAAGGCGCGGTCATGGTCGGAAGCGACACGAGCGCACTGGAGGTCATCCCGCCGGTCGACCGGCTGCCGGAGGGGCACGAGCTTCAACCCGGTGCACGTCTACCTGCTCGTCCAGCTAGCAGGGCGTGCACATCCTGGAGGCTGCACAACTGCGAGGAGCTGGCCGTCGACCGCACCGTACAAGTTCGCCTACGTGCTGGGCGCGCCCCACATCAAGGGCAACACGGCCGGCACGGCCATGCGCCCCGTCGCCATCGGCTGACCCCGGAGTGTGTCGACTGACTGTCGGAAGGCGTGCGCCACTCGACACACTCCGGGGTAGGGTGCGCCGGGGACGACGGCGAGGAGGCAGGCGGTGGGGATCCGCTTCGACGACCAGACGGTGCTCGTCACGGGGGCCAGCACCGGCATCGGGGCGGCGCTGGCCCGGGGCTTCGGAGGCGCCGGGGCGACGGTGGCCGTGCACTACAACGCCAGCCGCGACCCGGCCGAGAAGGTCGTGGCCGACATCGAGGAGTCCGGCGGGCGCGGCTTCGCGCTGCAGGCGGACCTGACCGACCGCGCCGCGCCGGAGGCGTTGGTGTCGGCGGTCGTCGAGCGAGCCGATCGCCTGGACGTGCTGGTCAACAACGCCGGCGACTTGGTGGAGCGCAGCGAGGTCGCCGGGATGTCCGACGAGATCTACCGCCGGATCATCGCCTTGAACGTCGACTCGGTGTTCGGCATGTGCCGCGCCGCCATCCCCCGCATGCGCGACGCGGGCCGCGGCGCCATCGTCAACGTCTCGTCGATCGCCGCCCGCACCGGCGGGGGCGGCGGCTCGGTGGTGTATGCCGGCGCCAAGGGCGCGGTGGCCACGCTCACCCGGGGGCTCGCCGCGGAGCTGGCCGGTGACGGCATCCGCGTCAACGCCCTGTCGCCGGGCGTCATCGACACCCCGTTCCACGAGCGCCACAGCGACCCCGAGCGGCTGGCGCGCATGACCGATGGCATCCCCATGGGCCGGCTCGGGCGACCCGACGAGATGGTCGGCCCGGTGCTGTTCCTGGCCTCCGAGGAGTACGCGAGCTACGTCACCGGCCAGGTCCTGGAGGTCAACGGGGGCCAGGTCAGCCCCTGAGCGGTCGCCGGGCCGTGGGCGAAGCGACGGGACCGCCACCGCCCGCCACGGTCGGGTTCATCGGCCTGGGCGTGATGGGTCTGCCGATGGCGCGCAACCTGGTGCGTGCGGGCTACCCGGTGCGCGCCTTCGACGTCCGCGACGAGCCGGTCCGCGACCTCGCGGGCGACGGCGCGGTCGCCGCGCGGTCCTGCGCACGGGCGGCCGAGGGCTGTGACGTGGTGCTCGTGTCCCTGCCCGACTCGCCCCAGGTGGAGTCGGCGGTGCTGGGCCCGGGCGGCGTGGTCGAGGGAGCCCGGCCCGGGGCCGCCGTCGTCGATCTCAGCACGATCGGGGTCGCCGTCACCCGGCGGATCGCCGAGACCCTCTCCGAGCGCGGCGTGGACTACCTCGACGCGCCCGTCAGCGGGGGCCAGCGCGGCGCGCTGCACGGCGCCCTGTCGATCATGGTCGGCGGGCCCGCCGACGCCTTCGCCCGCGCCCGGCCGGTGCTGGGGGTGCTGGGCGCCACCGTGACCCACGTGGGTGACTGCGGTATGGGCCAGGTGTTCAAGCTGTGCAACCAGGTCGTCTGCGCGCTGAACATCCAGGCCGTCTGCGAGGCGCTCGCCCTGGGACGGGCCGCCGGCGCGGACCTGACCCTGCTGCGCGAGGCGCTGGCGGGGGGCGCGGCCGGCTCGTGGATGCTCGACAACCTGGCCCCGGCGATGATCGCCGGCGACGCCTCCGCCGGCTTCACGATCCAGTTGCAGCTCAAGGACCTGCGCCTGGCGCTGGAGGCCGCCTTCGAGGCGGGGGTGCCCCTGCCCGGCGCCGCCCAGGCGATGGCCTTGTACCTGGAGGCCCGGGCCCACGGCGAGGACGCCAACGGCAACCAGGCGCTGTTCCGCGTCTACGACCGCCTCACCGGACACGCCGACGACTGAGCGCCGGCCCGCGTCAGATGCCCAGCTGACGCGCCCGTTGCTGGAACGCCGGCCGCACCAGCTGTGAGGCCACGCCGGCCAGCGGCAGCGACAGCCCGTCCTCGCGCGCGGTGACGACGACGTCGAACAGGTCCTTGCTGAAGAAGCGGTACAGCTCGTCGCTGCCGGCCTGGGGGTGCTCACGCATGAGACGGTCGAAGAAGCCCCAGTTGCGGATCACCCACGAGTCGGCCGTGGACAGCTGCGCGAGGCGGGCGAGGCGCTCCTCGTCGATGCCATGGGCCCCGGCCAGCCGCATCGCTTCCAGGGCGGCCAGCTGGTTGCAGTAGATCATCAGCTGCTGGGCCAGCTTCGTCGCCGCCCCCGCGCCCACGGGGCCCATCACCAGGGTGTGCTCGCCGATCGCGTCGAACAGCGGGCGGCAGCGCTCGATGTCGGCCTCGTCGCCGCCGACCATCACCGTCAGGGCGCCCTCGCGCGCCGCCGCGTCCCCGCCGCTGACGGGGGCGTCGACGACGCCGACGCCGGCGCCGGCGCATCGCTGGGACAGCGACAGCACGGTCGCGGGCAGCAGGGTGCTGTGCAGCACGACGAGGCCGCCGGGGCGCGCCGCCGCCAGCACCCCGTCCTCGCCGGCGACCACCGACTCGACCTGGGCGTCGTCGACCACGGCCACCGCCACCAGCTCACAGGATTCCGCCACCTCCCGGGGCGACGACGCGACCCGCGCCCCGGCCTCGGCGCAGGGCCGTGTCGCCTCCTCGCGGACGTCCAGGACGGTGACCTCGAAGCCGGCCTCGACGAGGGCCAGCGCCATCGGCTGGCCGATGTTGCCCAGGCCGACGAAGCCGACCCGGCCCTCGAAGCCCGCCGCCCCTGCGCCGTCGTCCGTCACGCGACCGCCTTTCCTAGGTGTCCAGCCGGTACACCCGCGCCGCTGTGCCGCCCAGGACCGCGGCCCGCTCGGGCGGCGACAGGCCCGCCAGCACGGCGTTCGTGCCCGCCCAGACGCGCTGGTAGTCGCCGGCCAGCAGCGCGACCGGCCAGTTGCTTGCGAACATGAGCCGGTCGGGGCCGAGGCAGTCCAGCGCGTGGTCGACGTAGGGGCGCAGCTCGTCGGCCGACCAGCGGGGCCAGCGGGACAGGACCGCCACCCCGGCGGAGACCTTGGCGCAGGCCCCGGAGTGCGACGCGACGCTCCGCAGCAGCGACGCCCACGGCTCCCAGCCTCCCTCGGGCACCGGGGGAGTGCCCAGGTGGTCGACCACCACCTCCAGCTGGGGCAGCCGCTCGACCAGGGTGATCACCCGGCGCAGGTCGTCGGGGCCGGCGGCGACGACGTCCAGGGTGGCCCCGGCGTCGGCCACCAGCGCCAGCGACTCGGTCACCGGGGGGGCCAGGAGCCAGTCGGGATCGCCGCCGGCCTCGGGCAGGTGCCGCACCCCCTTGAACGCCGGCTGGCCCCGGTACCGCTCGAGCGCCGCCTCGGCCCGCCGGGGGTCCGACAGGGGCACCCAGCCCACCACGCCGGCGACGAAGCCGGTGTCGCCGGCAAGTCCCAGCATGGCCTCGGTCTCCCGGACCGAGTTGACCGCCTGCACGAGCACGGTCGCGTCGACGCCGGCGGCCGCCAGCTCGGGACGCAGGTCGTCGGGCAGGAAGTCCCGCCGCAGCGGCTCCTGCTCGCCGGCGACCGGGGGCGGCCCGGCCCCGCCGAGCGGCCAGAAGTGCTGGTGGGTGTCGACCACCGCGACCATCGGATGCAGGCTAGGAGTGGGCTCAGATCCGGGCAAGGCGCCCCGACCCGTTAGGGTGCCCGGTGCCGGGCCGAGCAGGAGGGGGCATGACAGGCGCGTTGGAGGGCATCAGGGTCCTGGACCTCACCCAGGTGATGGCGGGGCCGTACTGCTGCATGCTCCTGGGCGACCTCGGCGCCGATGTCGTCAAGGTCGAGCCGCCCGGCACCGGCGACCAGGCCCGCCGGTCGATGGGCTTCCGGATGAAGGGAGAGGACACCGCCGCCTTCCTGGCCGTCAACCGCAACAAGCGCAGCGTCACCGTCGACCTGAAGACCAGGGAGGGCCGGCGGCTGGTCCACCGGCTGGCCGAGACGGCCGACGTCGCGGTGGAGAACTTCCGGCCCGACGTGCCCGCCAAGCTCGGGGTCGACTATGAGACGCTCAGCGGCGTCAACCCCGGCCTGATCTACGCCAGCATCTCCGGCTTCGGCCACACAGGGCCGTACGCCGATCGCGCCGGCTACGACCTCATCGCGCAGGGCATGTCCGGTCTCATGAGCATCACGGGCGAGCCCGGGGGAGCGCCGGTCAAGTGCGGCATCCCGATCGCCGACCTCGGGGCCGGCCTGTTCACGACCTCGGCGATCCTCAGCGCCTACATCGCCCGCCAGCGCACAGGCCGCGGCCAGTACATCGACGGCTCGCTGTTCGAGGCGGCGCTGGCCCTGTCGGTGTGGGAGACCGCCGAGCTGTGGGCCACCGGCAACGTTCCGCGGCCCTTCGGCTCGGCGCACCGGCTGACGGCCCCCTACCAGGCCCTGCGGACCCGTGACGGGTACCTGACCGTCGGGGGCAACAACCAGCGCCTGTGGGAGCGCACCTGCCGGATCGTGGAGCGCGAGGACCTGGTCCACGACGAGCGCTTCGCCACCAACGCCCAGCGCATGGCCAACCGCGGCGAGCTCGCCGCCGAGCTGGAGGCCGCGCTGGTCCGGCGCACGACCGACGAGTGGGTGCAGGCATTCCTCGACGGCGGCGTGCCCGCCGGCCCCATCTATGACTACCGGCAGGTCTTCGACGACCCCCACACCCGGGCCCGGGGGATGATGGTCGAGGTCGACCACCCCGTGGAGGGGCCGGTCCGCACCCTGGGCCTGCCCGTCAAGCTGAGCGAGACCCCCGGGCGGGTGCGCCGGCCGGCGCCGCTGCTGGGCGAGCACACCGACGAGGTGCTCGGCGAGCTCGGCCTGGGCGAGTCCGAGATC
Source organism: Actinomycetota bacterium (assembly GCA_030776845.1). Taxonomy (GTDB): domain Bacteria; phylum Actinomycetota; class Nitriliruptoria; order Euzebyales; family Egibacteraceae; genus JAHWKQ01. The sequence continues at coordinate 9,135 of JALYGZ010000030.1, read as the reverse complement.
GCCCGCCTGCGCGACGCGAAGGTCCTCTGATGGCCGACGGCCGGGTGGGCTACGAGCGCCGTGGCGCGACGGCGGTCATCACGTTCGACCGCCCCGAGGCGCGCAACGCAATGACGTGGACCATGTACGACCAGCTGTACGAGGCGTGCGAGCGACTCGACGGCGACGACGCGCGGGTCGCGGTGCTGCGCGGCGCGGGAGGCAGGGCCTTCGTCGCGGGGACCGACATCCGCCAGTTCGCCGACTTCTCCGGCGGAGACGACGGGCTGGCCTACGAGCGCAGGATGGACGGCATCATCGCCCGGCTGGAGTCGGCGCGGGTGCCCACCGTCGCCGTCGTCGAGGGCTATGCCGTCGGTGGGGGGCTGGCCATCGCCGCGGTCTGCGACCTGCGGGTGTGCACGCCGGACGCCCGCTTCGGCATCCCCATCGCGCGCACCCTGGGCAACTGCGTGTCGATGGCCACGTGCGCCCGGCTGGTCGCCGTCTTGGGCCTCGCGCGCGTGAAGCGGCTGCTGTTGCTGGCCGACTTCCTCGATGCCGAGGAGGCGCGGGCGGCGGGCTTCGTCAGCGAGGTCGTGGCGCCCGGAGAGCTCGACGAGCGGGTCGACGGGCTGTGTGAGCGGCTGGCCGACAACTCGCCGGTCAGCATGCGCGTCACCAAGGAGGCCCTGCACCGGCTGACGCTGGACGGTCTGGCCGCCGGCGACGACCTCGTCCGCGAGTGCTACGGCAGCCGGGACTTCCACGAGGGCGTCGCCGCGTTCTCCGACAAGCGCAGGCCGGTCTGGCGGGGGCGGTAGCGGCGCCGCCGGACGAGATGAAGGGACCGCAGATGGAGCAACCGTTCCTGGCCAGCATCGACGGGGCGACGCCGCAGGTTGCCGACGACGCGTTCGTGGCGCCGACGGCCGTGGTCGTCGGCCGGGTCTGGGTGGGCGCCCGGGCAAGCGTGTGGTACGGCAGCGTCCTGCGCGGGGACGACGACGACATCGTCGTGGGGGCGGACTGCAACGTCCAGGACCGCTGCGTCCTGCACGCCGACCCCGGCGAGCCATGCGTGCTGGGCGAGCGGGTCTCGCTGGGCCACGGCGCCATCGTCCACGGCGCGCGCATCGACGACGACGTGCTCGTCGGCATGGGCGCGGTCGTCATGAACGGCGCGCACGTCGGCTCCGGCTCGCTGGTCGCCGCCGGCGCCGTGGTGGCGCCGGGCACGCGGGTCGAGCCCGGGTCGCTGGTCGCCGGTGTGCCCGGCAAGGTCCGCCGCCAGGTCGGCGACGCCGAGCGGGCGATGATCGCGCGGACGCCCGACAGCTACCGCCGCAAGTCGGCGCTGCACCAGGCCGCGGTACACCTGGATCCGTCGCGGACAGGCCGCACCTGAGCGCCGATCTGGACGGCGGGCTTCCGGCTACTGCCCGCCGACGTCTAATGGGGCCGCAACAGCCCCGGGTCGTGCAGGATCTGGGCGGAGCCACACAGTCAGGCAGCACTGTTAACGCCCGGGCCCGGTCCGCTTGCGGCGGGTCGAGCTCTTGCTTCAGACCGTGCCCTGGCTGTGGGCGAGGAGGCGAGACGACTGCCGAGGTGACGTGCCCCCCTTGCGGGAGCACTCGGTCCATTAGGCCGTGCGCGGGTCCTCCTTCCGGCTCGGGACAGACCACGAGCAAGGGGCCATTGGTGTTGTTTCTTGGGGACGACTGGAGTGAGGAACGCCACGATCTGGCGTTGATCGACGAGGACGGTCGCGTGCTCGTCGAGCGCCGCGTCACCGAAGACGTGGATGGGGTCGCGGCGGTGCACGAGATGGTCGCCGAGGCAGGTGCCCCCGACCCGGGCGGGGTGGTGGTCGGCATCGAGACCGACCGGGGACTGCTCGTGCGTGCACTGGTGTCCAGCGGCTATCAGGTGTTCGCGGTCAATCCGCGGTCGGTGGACCGCTACCGCGACCGGCACCGAGTCTCGGGTGCGAAATCCGACCGCAGCGACGCGCGGGTGCTCGCCAACCTCGTTCGCACTGACCGGGCGGCGCACCGACCCGTGCGCGGCGACAGCGATGTGGTTGAGGCGGTGCGGCTGTTGGCCCGCTGTCACCAGGGGCTGATCTGGGCACGCCAGCGGCACTTGAACCAGGTCCGCACCGCGTTGCGCGAGTTCTATCCCGGTGCGCTCGCCGCGTTCGGGACCGACCTGGCACATCCGGACGCGGTCGCAGTGCTCTCGGCGGCGCCGACGCCCAGTGCAGCCCGCAAGCTGACCGACGCGCGGATCGCGCGGCTGCTGCGGGCCGCAGGCCGCCAGCGGCGCATCAACCGCCGCGCCACCGAGATCGGCCAGGCGATGCGGGTCGAGGCGCTGGCAACGCCCCCAGTGGTGACCGACGCCTACGGCGCCACCGTCGCCGCCGGCCTCGGCGTGATCTCAGAGCTCACCCGCCGGATCGTCGCGCTCGAGGAGCAGCTGGCCGACCGTTTTGAACAGCACCCGGACGCCGAGCTGTTGCACCGGCTGCCAGGCCTCGGCGTGGTTCTCGGCGCCCGGGTGCTCGCCGAGTTCGGCGACGACCCGGAACGCTACCCCACGGTCCGCAACCGCAAGAACTACGCCGGCGCGGCGCCCATCACGCGGCAGTCCGGACGACGCGCCAGCGTCCACGCGCGGTTTGTCCGCAACCGCCGCCTCGCCGATGCGCTGCACCAGTGGGCCTTCTGCTCGCTCACCACTTCCCCTGGAGCGCGCGCCTACTACGACACGCTGCGCAGCCGCGGGATTGGCCATAGCGCTGCGCTTCGCCAACTCGCCAACCGCTGGGTCGGAATCCTCCACGGGGTGCTGCGGCACCGCGTCGCCTATAACGAGTACACCGCCTGGGGCCACCACCTCCCCGACTCCTACAAAGACCAACGAGAGAACGAACGATCTGTCCTCGCGGCTTGACAGCTACCGCCCCGAGGTGTCTGAGGCGTCGCGGCCCTCGCGCAGCGCTAGGCGCAGCACCTGGGCGGTGTGCAGCGCCCGGCGGTCGGTCTGCTGCTCGATCTGGCCGCGGCAGCTGAAGCCGTCGGCCACGACCAGGGTGTCGTCGGGCAGGCCGCGCACCGCCGGCAGCAGCACCCGCTCGCCGGCGGCCACCGACACGTCGTACTTGTCGGCCTCGTAGCCGAACGACCCCGCCATGCCGCAGCAGCCCGAGTCCAGGAAGCGGGCGTCGAGGCCGGCCTCGTCGAGCAGTGCCTCCTCGGCCTCCACGCCCATCACCGACTTGTGGTGGCAGTGGGCCTGCACGACCGCCGCGCGGCCCAGTCGCGGCGGGCGCCAGCCGTCGTCGCGGGACCGCAGGAACTCGGCCAGCGTGTACGACTGGCGGCTGAGCCGCCGGGCGTCCTCGTCGTGGGGGAACAGCTCGACGAGCTCGTCGCGGAAGGTCGCCACGCAGCTCGGCTCCATGCCGACCAGCGGCACCCCCGCGCGGATCTGGGGCCGCAGCTCCGACAGCACCCGCCGCAGCAGCCGCTTGGCGGTCGGCAGCATGCCGTAGTCATACAGCGGCCGGCCGCAGCACAGCGGGCGCGACGGCAGGCTCACCCGGAACCCGGCCGCCTCCAGGACCTCCACGCCGGCCCGGCCCACGTCGGGGTCGAAGTGGTTGGTGAACGTGTCGGGCCACACCAGCACCGCCGGCCCGTCGCCGTAGCCACCGTCGCGGCGGGCGAACCAGTCGACCAGCGTCCGCTCGGCGAGGCGGGGCACGCGGCGCCGCGGGGCGATGCCCCCCGCCTTCTTGAGGGCGGCGCCCAGGACCGGGTGCTGCGTGACCGCGTTAGCCATCCCCGGCGCGCGAGCCCCGAGGCGGGCCCACCAGTGGATCAGGCCCATGGCGTACGCCGGCCGTGGGCGCAGCCGCCCCCGGTGGTAGTGCGACAGGAACTCGGCCTTGTAGGTCGCCATGTCGACGTTGACGGGGCACTCGCTCTTGCAGGCCTTGCAGGCGAGGCACAGGTCCAGCGCCGCCTTCACGTTGTGATCGCGCCAGCCGCCGACCGGCGAGTCGCCCTGAAGCATCTCGAACAGCAGGCGGGCGCGCCCCCGCGTCGAGTGCTCCTCCTCGCGGGTGACCATGTAGCTGGGGCACATCGTCCCTCCGTCGGTGCGCCGGCACTTGCCCACGCCGACGCAGCGCAGCGTCGCGCCGGCGAGGCTGCCGCCGTCGTGGGGGAACGCGAAGTGGGTCCGCGGGTGCCGGGGGCGGTAGTCGACGCCCAGGCGCAGGTCGTCGTCGAGCCGGCCGGCGTCGACGACCTTGCCCGGGTTCATCTTCCCGTCGGGGTCCCAGATGGCCTTGAACTGCCGGAAGGCGCCGACGAGCTCGTCGCCGAACATCTTCGGCAGGACCTCCGCCCGGGCCTGACCGTCCCCGTGCTCACCGGAGATGGAGCCGCCGTAGGACACCACCAGGTCCGCAGCCTCGTACGTGAACGACCGGAACGCGCGGACCCCGTCGGGGGTGCGCAGGTCGAAGTCGGGCTGGACGTGGACGCAGCCGTCGCCGAAGTGCCCGTACAGCGCGCCGGTGTATCCGTAGCGGGCGAACAGGGCGCGCAGGTCGCGCAGGTAGTCGCCCAGCCTCTCGGGGGCCACGGCCGTGTCGTCCCAGCCTGGCCAGGTCAGGTTGCGCCCCGGGGCGCGGGCGATGACGCCCAGCCCCGCCTCCCGTGCCTCCCACACCTTGGCGGCGTCGCCCGGGTCGTCGAACAGCTTCATGCGGGGGACGTCGTCGGCGCCTCCCAGTCCCCGCATGAGGCCGCGGGCACGCTCCTCGGCCTCCTCGTCGCTGTCGCCCCCGAACTCCACCAGCAGCAGGCCGCCGCCTCCCGGCAGCACCGCCCGCTCGGGTACCCCCTTGCGCTCCATGTTCTCGACGATGAAGTCGTCGAAGGCCTCCAGGCCGATCGGTGAGTGCTCGAGCACCAGGGGGACGGCGTCCGCGGCCCGGTACACGTCGGGGTAGCTGAGCACCAGCAGGCTGCGGGCGGGCGGGCTGTGCACCAGCCGGCAGGTGGCCTCCAGCACCGTGACACACGTTCCCTCCGTGCCCACCAGCGCCCGGGCGACGTTGAAGCCGCGCTCGGGCAGCAGCTCGTCGAGGTTGTAGCCCGAGACCCGTCGGGGGATGTCCGGGTAGCGCTGCCGGACCGCGTCGGCGTGGCGGTCCCGCAGCGTGCGCAGCCGGGCGTAGATATCGGCGCGCCGGCCGCCCGCGGCGACGATGCGCTCCAACTCGTGGTCGTCGGTGGGGCCCACCGTCAGGCGCGTGCCGTCGTAGCACAGCACGTCCAGGGACTCGATGTTGTCGACGGTGCGCCCGGCCATGAGCGAGTGGACGCCGCAGGAGTTGTTGCCGATCATCCCGCCGAGCGTGCAGCGGTTGTGGGTGGCCGGGTCGGGCCCGAACGTCAGGCCGTGCTCCTCGGCGGCGTCACGCAGCCCGTCGCAGACGATGCCGGGCTGCACCCGGGCGACGCGCCGGTCGGGGTCGAGCTCGACCACCCGGTGCATGTACTTGCTGAAGTCGACGACGACGGCGACGTTCGTGGTCTGCCCCGACAGGCTCGTGCCCCCGCCGCGCGACAGCAGCGGCGCCCCGAAGGTCCGGCAGGCCGCGACCGCGGCGACGACGTCGTCGACTTCGAGCGGCACGACGACCCCCAACGGCACCTGGCGGTAGTTCGAGGAGTCCGTCGAGTACGCCCCGCGGCTGCCCGCGTCGAAGCGGACCTCGCCGCGCACGTCGGCCCGCAGTCGCCGTGCCAGGCCCTCCACGTCGACATCGGGCGCCAGCCCGGTCGCGGCCGTCGCCGTGAACCCCATCCCCGCCTCCCGATCAGCCGGCTCCGGCCGGCCGGACATCCTAGCCGTGTCCATGGGTGGGGCTGGCACCACCGTCGGCGCGGATGATCGCCCCCTGGACGGCTGCGGCAAACGAGCACCATTGAGCGATGATCGCGGCATCTGGGGGGGCGTGTGGATCGTGATCGCGGCGTGCTCGTGCTCGCCGGGTGGTCGCGCTAGTGATCGGCCAGCACAGATCCCCGCGCGCGTCACCGACGACGGGGCCGGGTTCGAGCCGGACACCGTAGCCCGTGGCGCGGGGCTGCAGAACATCGAGGACCGAGTCGAGGCGCTCGGCGGGGAGCTGGTCGTCGACTCGGCCCCGGGGCGCGGCACGACGATCACCGGACGGTTGCCGGCCCCTGCGCCGGCCTCCCACCGGGCCGGCGCCGGAGCCGAGCCCTAGCCGGAGGTGGCCGGGCGTGCGCGGTGGTCAGTCGTGCAGGAACCGGCGCAGGCTGTCGCAGGTGGCATCCGGTGCCTCCTCCGGGACGTAGTGACCGCACGGCAGGCCGTGGCCTGCCACGTCGTCGGCCCGCTCCCGCCAGGCGGCCACGACGTCGTAGCGGCGGCCGACGAAGCCGTCGTCGCCCCACAGCGCGAGCACCGGGCAGCGGACCCGGGCGCCCATGTCGCCCTCGTCGTCGTCCAGGTCGACGGAGGCGGCGGCGCGGTAGTCCTCGCAGCCGGCGTGGATGGCGGCGGGGTCGCGGAAGCAGCGCAGGTACTCGGCGAGGGCGGCGGGGTGGAAGCGGCGCTCGCCGCCGTCGTGGGCGCCGAGCTTGCGCCGAACCCAGTAGTCGGGGTCGGCGCCGATGAGCCGTTCGGGAAGGTCGTAGGGCTGGGACAGGAAGAACCAGTGGTAGTAGGCCAGGGCGAACTCCATGTCCGTGGTGTGCAGCATCATGTGGGTGGGCGCGATGTCGATCACGGCCAGCCGGACGACGCGGTCGGGATGGTCCAGTGCCAGGCGGTGCCCCACGCGGCCGCCCCGGTCGTGGCCGACCACGCTGAAGCGGTCGAACCCCAGCCGGCTCATCACCCCGATCTGGTCCCCGGCGGTCGCGCGCTTGGAGTAGGTGCGGTGCCCGGCGTCACCCGCGGGCTTGGAGCTGTCGCCGTAGCCGCGCAGGTCGGTCAGCACGACGGTGAAGTCCTCGGCCAGGCGGGGGGCGACTGCGTGCCACATCACCTGCGTCTGCGGGTAGCCGTGCAGCAGCAGCACCGGCGGCCCGACGCCGCCGGTGCGCACCGCGATGGTGGCGTCCCCGGTGTCCACCGAGGTGCGCCGGAAGCCGTCGAGCAGGCCCGCGGACGCCATGTCCCGGTCGCGGCCCCCGCTCAGCCGGCCACGGGGTGCACCCGCACGGGCACGCGTTGCACCATGTTGTTGGCCATGCCCTCGACGTTCCACGGCTGGCCGACCGGCTGCGTGTCGCCGTCGGCGTCGCTCGCCCGGCAGCACAGCACGTGCTCGCCGGGGACGGCTGTCCACCGGTACGACCAGGGCGCCCACGCATGGCGGCCCAGGGGCTTCCCCAGCTCCGCCCGGCGCCACGTCGCGCCCCCGTCGGCGCTGACCTCGACGCGGTTCACCGGCGCGGCCCCCGACCAGGCCCGACCCTGCAGGAGGCACTCGCCGGCGGTGAGCACGCGCTGGCGGGTGAGGAAGTCGGGGATCCCCGGCGGGACCATGAGGGCGCGCACCCGGATGCGGGTGACGGGATCGCCGGGCTCCTCCTTGGACTGGCGCAGCCGGTAGCTGTCGACCTGCTGGTAGCCCGTGAACGGCTCGGCGACGGCCGCAACCGCGCGCAGCCACTTGACGTGGGTCATGCCGTACCAGCCCGGCACGAGCAGGCGCAGCGGGTAGCCGTGCTGGGGCGGCAGCGGCCGACCGTTCACGGCGTAGGCCAGCAGCACCTCGTCCCGCTTGGCCTCGGCGACGGTCAGGCTGCGCTCGTAGTCCTGCTCGACGTCCCCCTGCACCCCCCGGTCGTGGCCGGTGAACACCACCTCGACGGCGTCGTCGAGCACACCGGCCTCGTCGAGGATGGGCGCCAGTGGCGTGCCGGTCCACTCGGCGGTGCCGACGGCCTCGTGCAGCCATGGCTGGCTGATGGGCCGCGGGTCCAGGCGGGCCCGGCCGTTCCCGGCGCACTCCAACGTGACCGGCACGGTCACCGCCGGCCGCGATCGCACCTGCTCCAGCGTCAGCTCCAGGTTCCGGCGCACCCGCCCCCCCACGGACAACCGCCACGTCGCCTCCTCGAGGTACGGGATGTCGAAGTGGATCAGCAGGTAGTGCAGGCCGACCGGGGTGAGGTCGTAGCGCAGCGCCTCGAGGGGCATCCCGTGGTTGCGGGCGGCAAGCCCCAGCTCCTCCATGCTGACGGCGCCGGCGGGTGCCACGCCCTCCGGCAGCTCCGCCCGGTCCGGTTGCGTCTGCGTCGTCATGGCCGGCTCCCGCCTCAGTCCGCCTCCAGTGTCCTCCCGAAGGGCGGTGGTGCCAAGACGTCAGCTGACGAGCAGGACGTCCAGGGTGCGGGGGCCGTGGACGCCCTCGACACGGTCGAGCTCGATGTCGCTGGTGGCCGACGGGCCGGAGATCCACGTCAGCGGGCGCCCGGCCGCGACCGCGCCGGCCAGCGCGGCGACGGCCTCCGGCACCGACCCGACGACCTGGTCGACGCCGACGACGCACAGGTGGTAGTCGGGCAGCAGCGTGATGACCCGCCGGCCCTGACCGGCGCCCGAGTCGAGCACGATCGTGCCGGTCTCGGCGATGCCCAGCGCGCAGCCGGTCAGCGCCCCGTCGAGCCCGTCCAGAGTGGCGTGGTCCAGCGGGGCACCGGTGCCGTCCGCGACGAGCTCGACGCCGTCCGGACGCCACTCGGTCGGCAGGTCGTGCGGGATGACCAGCCGCCGGGCGCGGCGGGCCGCGCACGCCGTGGCGATGGCCGCCCCCACCTGCCCGGCGTCGACGCGGCGCACGCTCGCTTCATACTCCTCGACCCGCTCGGCGAAGCGGTCGATCCGCTCGTCGGCGGGCGCGTCGTCGCGTGTGCGGTAGCCACGCTCGACCGGCACGTCCCCCGGTGCCTCGCCGGGCGGGACGTCGCCCAGCGCCGCACGGACATGCGCGAGGATCTCCCGCCGGGCGGCCGGCATCAGCCAGTCCCCCGCCGGCCGGCCCACCAGTCGCGGAAGCTGGAGGCGGGCACGGCCGGAGCGTCGCGGGCC
>JALYGZ010000029.1 GCA_030776845.1 Actinomycetota bacterium | reverse complement strand
CTGCGCCCGTACACCGTCAGCTTGCCCCTAGGCTTGCCCACGAGAGCCTCCTTGCCCCGTTCCTTCATCGTCCGGAGCTTGGAGGCTCTCACCGTGTGCACGATCTATGTGGGAAGTACAGCTAGCGAGCGGTCAGCCCCCGCGGACGTCGTCCAGCGCCGCCACGACCTCGTCGATCCCGGCGTCGTGATCGGCCGTCGTGGCGGCCGAGATGGCCCCCTCGACGAAGGGCGCGTCCTCCAGGCGGGTGCGCTGGCGGCGCTCGTCGTCGAGTTGCTCCAGGGCCATCTCCGACGTCATCTTGGCGCTGCCCAGGTCGAACAGCACCACGGCGCCGTCGCCGCTGTCGGCCTCGTCCAGCGCCGCCGCGACCTTGTCGAAGCTGGTGCCCAGCCCACCGTCGTCGTCGCCCCCGGCCGCGGCGATGGCCACGTCCGGCGCCATCTGGGCGCACAGCGCCGCCAGCCCCCGGGCCAGCTCCTCGGAGTGGGAGACGAGCACGATCCCCACCATCGGCCGGTCAGGAGACGTCGACCCAGCCGTAGGTGCGCTCGACGGCCTTCTTCCAGCCCTCGTAGGCCGAGTCGCGCTGGTCCTGGCTCCACTGGGGCTCCCAGCGCCGGTCCTCCTGCCAGTTCTGCCGCAGCTCCTCGGTGTTGTCGAAGAAGCCGGTCGCCAGCCCCGCCGCGTAGGCCGCCCCCAGCGCGGTCGTCTCGGTCATCTTCGGCCGCACCACGGGCACGCCCAGGATGTCCGACTGCAGTTGCATGAGCAGGTCGTTCGCGGTCATGCCCCCGTCGCAGCGCAGCTCCTCCAAGGCCACCCCGGAGTCCCTGGCCATCGCGTCGGCGACGTCGCGGGTCTGGTAGCAGGTGGCCTCAAGTGTGGCGCGCACGAGGTGGGCCTTGGTGTTGTACCGCGACAGGCCGACGATCGCCCCGCGGGCGTCGGAGCGCCAGTACGGCGCGAACAGCCCCGAGAACGCGGGGACGAAGTAGACGTCGCCGTTGTCGTCGACTTGCCCGGCGAGCTCCTCGGTCTCGGCGGCGTCGCCGATGAGCCCGAGCTGGTCGCGCAGCCACTGCACGGCCGACCCGGTCACCGCGATGGAGCCCTCCAGGCAGAAGATGGCGTCGTGGTCACCGATCTTGTAGCCGGGGGTGGTGACCAGCCCGTTCTCGGACCGGACGATCTCCGTGCCGGTGTTGAGCAGGAAGAAGTTGCCCGTGCCGTAGGTGTTCTTGCCCTCGCCGACCGCGAAGCAGACCTGGCCGACGGTGGCGGCCTGCTGGTCGCCGAGGATGCCCGCGATGGGCACCTCCCCGCCCAGCGGCCCGTCACCGCGCGTGGTCCCGTACAGGTCGGGGTCCGCCGACGGCCGGATCCCCGGCAGCATCGCGCGGGGGATGCCGAAGAAGCCGAGCAGCTCGTCGTCCCAGTCGAGGGTGTCCAGGTTCATCAGCATGGTGCGGCTGGCGTTCGTCACGTCGGTGAGGTGCACGCCGCCGTCCGTCCCGCCGGTGAGGTTCCACAGGACCCAGGCGTCGGTGTTGCCGAAGATGGCCTGGCCGTTCTCGGCGGCCTCCCGCAGCCCGTCGACGTTGTCGAACATCCACTCGATCTTGCCGCCGGAGAAGTACGTCGCCGGTGGGACGCCCGCCTTGTGCGTGATCGCCTCGCCGTGGCCCTCCTGCTCGTGGCGGGACACGATCCGGTCGGTGCGGGTGTCCTGCCACACGATGGCGTTGTAATAGGGCTCGCCGGTCGTCGGGTTCCACACAACGGTCGTCTCGCGCTGGTTCGTGATGCCGACCGCCGCCAGGTCGCTCGCGCCGAGGCCCGCCCCGTCCAGGGCGCCGCTGATCACCGCCCGCGTGCTCTCCCAGATGGCGGCCGGGTCGTGCTCCACCCACCCCGACTGGGGCAGGATTTGCTCGAACTCCTGCTGGTCGCGCGCGACCTCGTTGCCGCCGTGGTCGAAGATCATGAAGCGCGTGCTGGTGGTGCCCTGGTCGATCGCGCCCACGTAGTCGGCCATGTCGCGCTCCTTGTCGTCGGTGGTCGGTCTACTCGTCCGTGCTCGCCAGGGCCCGGATGAGCAGGTGGGTCGACGTCGCGCCGGGGTCCTGGTGGCCCTTGCTGCGCTCGCCCAGGTAGCTGGCCCTGCCCTTGCGGGCGAGGAGCGGGGTGGTGTCGTTCATGCCCTGCTCGGCGGCGTCGCCGGCCGCGCCCAGCACGTCGGCCAGCTGCCCGCCGTCGTCGAGGGCTTCCCGCGCGGCCTCCGCGGCCGGGGCCAGGGCGTCGATCATCGTCTTGTCGCCGACGTCGGCCTTGCCCCGCTGCCTGACGCCCTCCAGGGCCGCCTCCAGGCCCTCGACGACGCCCGCGGCGTCCAGCTCGTCGCGCCCGTCGAGCGCCGTGGACGCGCGCAGGAAGGCGGTGCCGTACAGGGGACCGGCGGCGCCGCCGACCTTGGACACCAGGGCCGTGGAGACCGTCTTGAGCACCTCCGACGGCGTCACGGGATCCGAGTCACCGAGCCGCTCGACGGCGGCGCGGAAGCCGCGGTCGAGGTTCTCGCCGTGGTCGGCGTCGCCGATGGCCGAGTCGAGCTTCACCAGCTCGCGCTTGTGCTCGGCGACGACCTCGGCGCAGCGCCGCACGAAGGCGACGACCTCCTCGGTGGTGACGGCCATCGGCGCGCCTCAGACGCCGCGGCGCAGGGCCGGCGTGTGCACGGGGGCGTCCCACAGCTCGACGAGCTCGTCGTCCAGCCGCAGGAGGGTCAACGAGGTCCCGGCCATCTCCAGGGACGTGATGTAGTCCCCGACCAGGGAGCGGGTCACCTCGATGTCCCGCTCCGCCAGCAGCTCGTGGGCCCGGCGGAACACGATGTACAGCTCCGAAAGCGGCGTGCCGCCCATGCCGTTCACGAACAGCAGGGTGCGGTCGCCGGACCGGAACGGCAGGTCCTCCAGGATGGGCTCCAGCAACCGCTCGACCACACGGTCGGCGGGCTCCAGCGGCAGGCGCTCCCGCCCCGGCTCGCCGTGGATGCCGATGCCGATCTCCATCTCGTCCTCGGCCAGCTCGAACGTGGGCTCGCCGGCGTGGGGGACGGTGCAGGCGGTCAGCGCCATGCCCATGGAGCGGACGCCGTCGTTGACGCGCTCACACAGTGAGGCCACCCCATCGAGCGAGTCCCCGCGCTCGGCGGCAGCGCCGCAGATCTTCTCGGCGAGCACGGTCCCGCCGACCCCGCGCCGCCCGGCCGTGTAGAGGCTGTCCTTGACGGCGACGTCGTCGTTGATGACGACCGGGCGGACCACGATGTCGCTCTCCTCGGTCTGGGCCAGCTCGGCGGCCATCTCGAAGTTCGCGACGTCGCCGGTGTAGTTCTTGACGATGTGCAGCACGCCGGCGCCACCGTGGACCGCCTGGGTGGCGGCCTGTACCGGCTCCGGGGACGGGGAGGTGAAGACCGGCCCAGGGCACGCGGCGTCGAGCATGCCCATCCCCACGAAGCCGCCGTGCAGCGGCTCGTGGCCGCTGCCGCCGCCGGACACGATCGCAACCTTGCCCTGCACGGGCGCGTCGGCGCGCACGACGTAGTCCGGTTCGGTGTGGACGCGCAGCAGGTCCGGATGGGCCGCCTCCATGCCCCACAGGGTCTCGACGACGACCTGCTCGGGGTCGTTGATGAGCTTCTTCATCGGCGCGCGCCTTTCCCGGGCCCGGGGGCGGGGTTGATCGCATCGCCGGTGGGACCGCCCGGACAGCCTGCCCCGCCGCTGCACGACCCGCGCAGGGACGCTAGCCCCGCCCCCCCGGTAACGTCAATGGCGACCCGAGGCCGTCGGCGGGCTCCGGTCGTCCCCCGCGGCCCGGGCCGGCCGTAGCTACGATGCGCCGACAGATGAGGTGACAGGAGCGCGACGTGACGGCCAGAGTCGGGGTGCTGACCGGCGGCGGCGACTGCCCCGGTCTGAACGCCGTGATCCGTGCGGTCGTGCGCCGGGGCCTGGATGCGCACAATCTTTCGGTCTACGGCTTCCGCGACGGCTGGCAGGGGGTCCTCGACGCGAGCCCCGAGCAGCTGACCAGGGCGTCCACCCGGGGGATCCTGCACCGGGGGGGAACGATCCTGGGCACGAGCCGCACGAACCCCATCGAGGCCGACCGCGGGGTCGAGCGCATCCGCGACGCCCTGGACATCCACGGACTGCAGGGCCTCGTCGTCATCGGCGGGGAGGGAACGCTGTCGGCCGCCACGCAGCTGCACCTCGAGCATGACGTCCCCATCGTGGGGGTGCCCAAGACCATCGACAACGACCTCGGCGGTACCGAGTTCACCCTCGGTTTCTCCACCGCCCTGGACATCGCCACCGAGGCGGTCGACCGCCTGCACTCCACGGCGGAGAGCCACAACCGGGTCATGTTGCTGGAGGTCATGGGCCGCCACGTCGGGTGGATCGCGACGATGTCGGGCCTCGCCGGCGGGGCCGACGCCATCCTGGCGCCCGAGGAGCCGTTCGACCTCGAGGAGATCTGCCGGCACCTGCGACGCCGCCACGGCCTGGGGCGGGACTTCTCGATCGTCGTGGTGGCCGAGGGGGCGGTGCCACGCGAGGGGACGATGGAGCTGCCACCCCATGAGCTGGACGAGTTCGGGCGTCCCCGGCTCGGCGGCATCGGCTACGTGCTGGGACCGGAGATCGAGAAGCGGACCGGCTTCCCCACGCGCGTGACGATCCTGGGCCACGTGCAGCGGGGCGGGACACCTAACGCCTTCGACCGGGCGATGGGGTCCAGCCTGGGGGTGCGCGCGGTCGATCTGGCGGCGCGCGGCGAGTGGGGCCAGATGGTCGGCATCCGCGGGGCCCGGGTCACGCCGGTCCCGCTGTCGCGGGCGACCACGCGCCTGAAGAGCGTCCCCCGGGAGCTGTTCGAGGTCGCCGAGGCCTTCTTCGGCTAGGCGTGGGACTCGTCGACCTGCGCAGCGACACGGTCACGCGGCCGACCCCGGCCATGCGCCGGGCGATGGCGGCTGCCGAGGTCGGCGACGACGTCTACGGCGAGGACCCCACGGTGATGCGCCTGCAGGAGACGGCCGCTGAGCGGTTCGGCATGCAGGCGGCGCTGCTGTGCCCGAGCGGCGTGATGTGCAACCAGCTGTGGCTGCGGGTGCTCGCGAGGCCCGGCAGCGAGGTCCTCGTCGAGGCGGACTGCCATCTGGTCAACTACGAGGCGGGCGCGGGGGCCCTGCTCGGCGGCGTGCAGTTCCGCACCCTGTCGGGCCGCGACGGCCTGCTCGAGGCGGGACAGGTGGCCGCCTCGGTGCGCCCCGACGTCTTCCCGCTCACCCCGACGTCGCTCGTCTGCGTCGAGCACACGAGCAACCGCGGCGGCGGCGCGTACTACTCGGTTGACGAGCTGCGCGGTCTGCGCTCGGTGACGCGGGCCGCCGGCGTGCCCCTGTACATGGACGGGGCACGGGTGTTCAACGCCGCCGTGGCGGCCGGCGTCGAGCCCCGGGCCTACGGCGAGCAGGTCGACGCGCTGATGTTCAGCGTCTCCAAGGCGCTGGGGGCTCCGGTCGGCAGCCTCATGGTCGGCCAGGCGGACGCGATCGCCGAGGCGGTGATGTGGCGGCGGCGCTACGGCGGCGCAATGCGCCAGGCCGGGGTGGTGGCCGCGGCCGGGCTCGTCGCGCTGGAGCAGATGGTCGAGCGCCTGGCCGAGGACCACGCGAACGCCCGCCTGCTGGCGACGGCGGCCGCCGAGGCTCACCCGGAGGGCGTGGATCCCGACCGAGTGCGGACGAACATCCTCTACGTGGCGGAGGTGGACGCCCCGGCCCTGTGCGCGGCGCTGCGCGAGCACGGCGTGCTGGCCGGGGCCATGGACCCCCGGACCGTCCGCCTCGTCACCCACCCGGGGGTGTCGGCGGCGGACTGCCGGCGCGCCGCCGACGCCCTGCGCGCCGTCTTCACCGGGAACGGCGTGGTGGGTCCGTCAGGCGCTGGGGGCGGCGTCGGGTGACGGGGTGCGCTCCAGGAAGACCCGGTTGATCACCCACAGCACGACGCCGATCACCATCAGGATCACGGCCCGCAGGTAGGCGTCACCGGACTGCTGGGTCAGCAGGGCGGCGCAGGTGAGGGCGCCGACAACCGGGACGAAGGTGGGGACCTTGAAGTGGTGGTGCTCCACGCGGTCCTTTCGCAGCACCAGCACGGCGATGTTGACCAGGATAAAAGCGGCCAGCAGCAGGACGACGGTGGTGGACGCGAGGATCTCGACCCCGCCGGTCACGACCAGGACGAAGGCGATCGCGCTCGTGAACAGGATCGACACCCAGGGCGTGAGCCGCCCGGGGTGCACCTTGCCGAACGGCCGCGGCAGGATGCTCTCCTCGGACATGCCGTACAGCAGGCGCGAGGCCATGATCATGTTGATGAGCGCGCCGTTGGACAGCGCGAACAGCCCGATCGAGGCGAACAGGGTCTGGGGCACTGAGTAGGGGGCCACCCTGACGACCTGCAGCAGCGGGTTGTCCGCCTCGGCCAGCGCGGTGACGTCCACGACCATGGGGGCCACGAGCGTGACCAGCAGGTACATGAAGGCGGCGGCGGCCATCCCCCCGAACAGCCCCGGCGGGAAGCTGCGCCGGGGGTCCTGCACCTCCTCGGCGAGGTTGACCGAGTCCTCGAAGCCGATCATCGCGTAGAACGACAGCCCGGCGCCGGCCAGGATCACCAGGGGGCCGCCGCCGCCTTTGAACTCCATGACCCGGGAGGGCTCACCGACACCGGCGTTCAGGGCCAGCAGGCCGACCACGATGATGATGAGCAGACCGAGGACCTCGATGCAGGTGAAGACCACGTTCAACTTGACCGACTCGCTGATGCCGATGAAGTTGATGATGGCGATGAGGACGAGCAGGCCGGCGGCCACGAGCCGGAAGTCCAGCGCCAGGAAGACGCTGAAGTAGTCCTGTCCGAAGGCGATCGACAGCGCGCTGGCCGAGGAGATGCCCGAGGCCATGATCGCGAAGGCCACGAGGAAGGTCAGCAGCGGCTGGCGGTAGGCCCGGTTGACGTAGCTGGCCGCGCCGCCGGCCCGCGGGTACTTGGTCGACAGCTCCGCGTAGGCTCCGGCCGTGAACAGCGCGAGCACGAACGCGAGCATGAACGCCGCCCAGATGCCCCCGCCGACGATGTCCCCGACGTCGCCGGGCAGCGCGTAGATGCCACCGCCCAGGATGTCGCCCAGGATGAAGAACAGCAGCATCCGCTTGGTGACGCTCCGCTTGAGCCCGGTGGGCTCCTCGGGCGCCTCGCCCCCGGCGCCTCCCGCCGTGGCGTCGCTGGCCATTCGGACCTCCTTGACCGTTCGGACCGGCGTCGCCGGGACGTTACCTCGCGACGCTCAGTACACGAAAGAGGCAGGTCCGCCGCCGCCGGCCGCCGTCGCACCGAGCGCGTCGACCACGGCGGGCGCCAGGGCGTCGGCCCAGAAGCCGTAGCCCAGCGCGGCGGGGTGGAAGCCGTCGGGGCTCATCGACGCGGGGCGGCCGATGAACCGGGGGCTGGCACGCCGCGCGAGGTCGACGAAGCCCACGCCCCGGCGGGCGGCCGCCACGTCCCGCTGCAGGCCCCGGAGCACGTCAGCGTAGGCGCCCAGGACCGCCCGCAGGGGCTGGGCGAACGCCGGCACGGTGCCGAACTCGGGGATGCCGGCCAGGACCACGCCGGCCTCGGGGTGGGTCGCCGCCAGCGCGTCCAGCAGGGCGGCCGTCCGGTGCCGCAGTGCCCACGGCGGCGTGGCGTGGGTCACGTCGTTGGCGCCGGCCACCACGAGGATCGCGTCGAGACGGCGCCCCGTCAGGCGCGGCACCTGCCGGCGGCGCACGGTGTCGGTCCGCGCGCCCGAGACCGCGTACCCCACCACGCGCACCCGGCGCCCCGTCGCGGC
>JALYGZ010000028.1 GCA_030776845.1 Actinomycetota bacterium | reverse complement strand
AGCGCGGGACGGCCGCGGCCGTGGCCCGGGCGACGGCGCGTGCCGAGGCCGCCCGCCAGCGGCTCGAGGAGGACCGGGAGCGGGCCCACCGGCTGCACCGCGAGCGCGCCGCCGCCCAGGAGCAGGGCCGGACCGGGCAGGCGCTGGCCCGGCATCTGCAGGCGCGCGGTTTCGAGCAGTGGCTGGTCGACGAGGCGCTGGACGTGCTCGTCACCGACGGCTCGGCCCGGCTGCGCGAGCTGTCGTCCGGCCAGTACTCCCTGGCGCGCGACGCCCGGGCGAACCTGCAGGTGGTGGAC
The DNA here is from genome assembly GCA_030776845.1 of Actinomycetota bacterium. Taxonomy (GTDB): domain Bacteria; phylum Actinomycetota; class Nitriliruptoria; order Euzebyales; family Egibacteraceae; genus JAHWKQ01. The sequence continues at coordinate 2,546 of JALYGZ010000028.1, read as the reverse complement.
CATCGCAACGCCGACGAGCGGCGCCCGGCCAAGACCCTGTCGGGCGGGGAGACCTTCCTCGCGTCGCTGGCGCTCGCCCTGGCCCTGGCCGAGCGACTCGCCGAGCTCGCCGTCCATCGGGCCGCCCGGCTGGAGGCGATCTTCCTCGACGAGGGGTTCGGCACCCTGGACGCGGCGACCCTGGACACGGTGGCGGCAGCCGTCGAGGAACTCGGCACCGGCGGCCGCACCGTGGGGCTGGTGACCCACGTCCGCGAGCTCGCCGAGCGGGTGCCGGTCCGCTACGAGGTGCGCAAGGGCCCCCGGACGTCCACCGTCGAGCGGGTGGACCAGTAGATGGCCCGCGGGCGGACGCCGCGGTGAGGTTCGCCGTCGACACCTGGGCGCCGGAGTACGGCTCGGCGATGGATCCGGCCGCGTTGGACCCCGCGGCCTCCGAGCCCAACCTGGACGTGGAGGTCCCGGTGGCGGATTGGGCCCCGCGTCGCCCGCCGGGCGCGCCTCTGCCGCGGGTCCTGTTCGTCGACGGGGTGCGCCGCGTCGACGCGCGCGTGTGGATCTCCGGCGACGACGGGCGCACCAGGCTGGGGATCGCCGCCTCGTACGCCGCCGGGGTCGTCGGCTGTGACGGCGAGGCGCGCCTGCTGGCGGCGCACGTGCGCCGCGGACTGTTCACGCCCGCGCCCGAGGCGCAGGCCATCGTCACCCGACACGGCGTCTACGAGCCCCGGATGGTCGACGGCGACACCGCCGAGCAGCTCGCGTCGGGGCTTCAGCAGCGCATGGGGGAGCTGGAGGCCCGCGTCGCCGACGAGGTCGACGAGGCCCCGGGTGGTCCCGGCGACCGCGTCCTGGTCGTGGACGGGCCGCTGTTCGGCCGCCAGCACGTCCCTGGCGCGATCGGCTACGTCAAGAGCCACAGGGTCGGCTACCTGCCCGGGCCCGCCCAGCGGGTGGTCGCCGCGCTCGCGGCGGGACAGCGGACGCCGCTGTTCGCGCTGACCGACCGCCGCTGGAGTCGCTACTCGTGGTACGCCCGGCTGCCCGGCGGCGAGGGCCACCCCTGGGCGGGGGTGGTGCGCTGCGAGTCGTCGGCGGATCTGGACCCCGCCGCCGCCGCCCGGCTGGCGGACCGCGTGACAGCGACGCTGCCGCGGTTCGCGTCGGCGCCCCACAAGGACCCCCGGGCCCCCCAGAACCTGTACCCCATCGCGGGGATGGAGGCCGAGCTCGCCAGCCGGCTGGGCGACGGTGCGCTGCTGTACCGGGCCCTGCGCGCCGCGGCGACCTGAGCCACGACCCACGGTCACACCGGACCTGACGTCGGACGTACGCTTGAGGGGTCATGTGGCCGGGCACCGGGCGGCGCCGCGGTCGAGCGCGAGGAGGTGGGCGCTTGTCGGTACGGCGACGCGTCCAGTTGCTCCTGCTGGGCTTCCTGCTGCTCATCGTGGTCGACGCGGTCTTCGCGGTCCTCGGCGCCGTCGAGGGCAACCGCGCCGGGGAGCGCCTGACCACGGTCCTGCTCGTCAGCGTCGCGGTCGCCGCCGTCCTGACCGTGGCCGCCGCCGCGCTCCTGCAGCGCTGGCTGGGCACCCCCCTTCGGGGGCTGTCCGCCGCCGTGCGCCGGGTCGCGGCCGGCTCGCTGGACGAGCCCATCCCGTCCACCGGCCCCAGCGACCTGGGAGCGCTGGGGCGTGACGTGGAACGGATGCGCCGGCGGATCCTGACCGAACTGGAGAACGCCGTGCGCGCCCGCGAGGCCCTGCAGCAGCAGGGCCTGGCCGTGCTGACACTGCGTTCGCAGCTCGAGCCCAGCCACGACGGCCTGCCCCCTCCCATGGCGCTGGCCGCCAGCTTCACCCCCGCCCAGGGGGCGCTGGCCGGGGACTGGTACGACGTCGTCGAGCTGGGCGACGGCCGCTTCCTGCTCGCTGTCGTGGACGTATCGGGCCACGGCCCGGTGGCCGGCGTGCTCGCCCTGCGTATCAAGCAGCTGCTCGTGGCCGTCAGCCGGGAGGGCCTCAGCCCGGGCGAGGCGCTGACGTGGCTGTCGTCGCAGCTGGGCGACACCGGCGAGTCGTTCGCCACCTGCGTGCTGCTGGAGGTGGACGGCCCCCGCACGCGCGTCCGGCACGCCAACGCGGGGCACCCGCCGGCGATCGTCGTCATCGACGGCCGCCCCCACCAGCTACCGCCCACCGGCCCGCTGCTGGGACCGTTCGAGGCGACATGGGAGACCACCGAGCTGCCGCTCGACGGCGCCGAGTTGCTGTTCGCCTACACCGACGGGCTCGTGGAGGCGCGCGACTCCCGGGACCGGGAGTTCGGCGTGGAGCGCGTTCTCGACCTGCTCGCCCGCCACCGCGGCGTCGGGCCCGACGAGGTGGTGCAGGCCTGCGTCGACGCCGTGCACGTCTTCCATCCCGGGCGGCTGACCGACGACCTGACCGTCGTGGCGCTGGCGCCCGACGTCGCGCGCCTGTCGGGTTCGCCGCGGGCCGAGACGATGGCGCCGGCCCCGCCCGGCGCGGGGTGACCGGGAC
>JALYGZ010000027.1 GCA_030776845.1 Actinomycetota bacterium | reverse complement strand
CCCATGGAGCGCCCGCCCAAAACGAGCGAGCGGCCCGTCCCGAACGCCTCGCGGGCGGCGCCCGCCGCGTCCCGGAAGGCCGACTCCAACCACGCCGCCGGGTCCGGCACCCGCCGGCCGGCCTCCGCGTAGCCGAAGTTGAACGTCAGCACCGGATGACCGCGGCGGGCCAGCCCCCTGCCGAGCGCGAGCATCGTGGCGTGCGTCGCGTTCGCCCCCGCCCCGTGGGCCAGCACGAACGCCGCCCCGCGCTCCCCGCGCGCCGGTCGCCACAGGAAGCCCGTCGTGTCCTTGCAGGAGTGTGGCGACGTGAGCGCGAACCGCACTCGTTGCGCGGAGACGTCCGACACGCCGTCCTCTCCCCTCGTCACGGCACGAAGCGCGCATGGTACCCGCGCGCGGGGGGTGTCCGCCGCACCCTCCGACCGGCGCGCCGTCGTGGCGATCAGACGCTACCGTGCTCTGATGAGGAGGTCATGGCCCCCGGGATGAGATGGTCCGTGCGCCTGATCGCCGTGGTGCTGCTGGCGGGCGTCGCCTACCTCACCGTCACCTTCGCCCAGATCTGGCTCGCGGCCCGGCGCGACCATGCCCATCCCGCCGACGCCATCATCGTGCTCGGCGCCGCGCAGTACGACGGCCGGCCCTCGCCGGTGCTGCGCGCCCGGCTGGACCACGCCGCCGACCTGTACGCCCGCGACCTGGCCCGGGTGATCGTCGTGACCGGCGGCCGGGCGCCCGGGGACCGCTTCACGGAGGCGACGGCGGCCGCCGCCTACCTGCACGACCGGGGCGTGCCCGAGTCGGCGATCCGCCGCGAGGTCGACGGGCACAGCTCGTACGAGTCGATCGCGGCCAGCGCGCTGTTCCTGCGGCGCGAGGGGCTGACCGACGTGCTGCTCGTCTCGGACCCGTTCCACAACTACCGCATCGTCGCGATCGCCGAGGCCGTCGGGCTGGACGCGGCCGCCTCCGCCACGCCCGATAGCCCCATCCAGGGAGAGGCGGCGCTCAAGCGCATGCTGCGCGAGACCGTCGCCGTGTCGTTCGCGCGGGTCCTCGGGTACCGGCGGGTGACCGCGCTCGTCCGGTAGTGACGGCCCGGGGAACAATGGCCGCATGCTGCTGGCGACCTGGAACGTCAACTCGCTGAGGGCCCGACTGCCCCGCGTGTTGGAGTTCCTCGACACCCACCGGCCCGACGTGCTGTGCCTGCAGGAGACGAAAGCCGCGTCGGGGGCCTTTCCCCACGCTGAACTGTCCGAGTCCGGCTACGTCGCCGTCGACCACAGCGCCGGGCCGTGGGCGGGCGTGGCGCTCCTGGCGCCGGCCGCCGACCCGCCGCGCGACGTGATTCGGGGGCTGCCCGGCGAGGCGCGCCCCGACGAGGCACGCTGGGTCGAGGCGACCGTCGCCGGCACCCGGGTCGCCAGCGTGTACGTGCCCAACGGCCGGGCGCCCGACAGCCCCGCCTTCGCGGACAAGCTGTCCTTCCTCCGGGCCGTGGCGGCCCGTTGCGCCGCGCTCGCCGGCTCCCCCCTGGCCGTCGCGGGCGACTTCAACGTCGCCCCCTCCGACGCCGACGTCTACGACCCCGCCGTGTTCACCGGTACGACCCACACCAGCGACGAGGAGCGCACCCTGCTGGCCGCGGTCCTGGGGACCGGGCTCGTGGACGCCTACCGCCACCTGGACCCCGTCTCGCCCGGCTTCACCTGGTGGGACTACCGGGCCGGCCACTTCCACAAGGGCCTGGGCATGCGCATCGACCTTGCATTGTTGAGCCCGGAGCTGGCCGCGGGCTGCCGTCGCTGCGGCATCGACCGGGCGTTCCGCAAGGGACCCAGGCCGTCGGACCACGCGCCCCTGCTGACCGAGCTGGGATGATCGTGGGCGACACGGACTCCGGCGTGTCGCCGTGGACATCGACCACTTGACAGGCACACGGCCCCGGGGCGTTCAATAGGACCAGCGGGGACGCCGTTCCCGGGAACGGGTGACCGCCCGGCGGGGCGGCATGACGGGCGGCGTAAAGAGGCGGGACGGGCGGGCCGACCACTGGTGGGACGCCCCGGACAGGGCACCCGACGCAGCGTCCCGGGAGGTGGAAGCGGGCATGCATCCACGCGAGCGCTCGGCGCGAGCG
>JALYGZ010000026.1 GCA_030776845.1 Actinomycetota bacterium | reverse complement strand
GCAGGTGGTCGTAGTGGCCGTCGACCAGCGCCTCGAAGCTCTCGACGGTCTCGGACAGCGGCACCGTGACGCCCTCCAGCCCGGTGAACTGCTGGGCGACGAAGAACGGCTGGGAGAAGAAGCGCTGGATCTTGCGGGCACGCTGGACCGTGACCTTGTCCTCCTCGGCCAGCTCGTCGATGCCCAGGATGGCGATGATGTCCTGCAGGTCCTTGTAGCGCTGCAGCGTCTCCTGCACCCGCTGGGCGACCTCGTAGTGGCGCTCGCCGACGACCTGGGGGTCCAGGATGCGCGAGGTGGAGTCCAGGGGATCCACCGCCGGGTAGATGCCCAGCTCGGAGATGCCGCGCGACAGGACGGTCTGGGCGTCCAGGTGGGCGAAGGTCGCGTGCGGCGCGGGGTCGGTGATGTCGTCGGCGGGCACGTACACGGCCTGCAGCGACGTCACCGAACGCCCCCGGGTGGAGGTGATGCGCTCCTGCAGCTGTCCCATCTCGTTGGCCAGGGTCGGCTGGTAGCCCACCGCCGACGGCATGCGCCCCAGCAGCGTCGAGACCTCCTGGCCGGCCTGCACGAAGCGGAAGATGTTGTCGATGAACAGCAGCACGTCCTGGCGGGCCTCGTCGCGGAAATACTCGGCCATGGTCAGCGCCGTGAGCCCGACGCGCAGGCGCACGCCCGGCGGCTCGTCCATCTGGCCGAAGACCAGCGCGGCCTTCTCCAGGACGCCGGTCTCGCGCATCTCCAGGAACAGGTCGTTGCCCTCGCGGGTGCGCTCGCCGACGCCGGCGAACAGCGAGACCCCGCCGTGCTCCTCGGCGACGCGGTAGATCATCTCCTGGATGACGACGGTCTTGCCGACGCCGGCGCCCCCGAACATGCCGATCTTGCCGCCCTCGACGTAGGGCTCGACGAGATCGATGACCTTGATGCCCGTCTCGAACATGCGCGCCTGCGGCTCGAGGTCCTCGAACGGCGGCGGGTCGCGGTGGATGGGCCAGTGCGCCTCCGCGGAGATCTCGTCGGGGTCGCAGTCCAGCGGCTCGCCGAGCACGTTGTACAGGTGCCCGAGGATCCCGGGCCCCACCGGGACCGAGATCGGGGCGCCCATGTTGCGCACGGCGGTGCCGCGGCGCACACCGTCGGTGGGCTGCATGACGATGGCCCGGGCGACGTGGTCGCCGATGTGCTGGGCGACCTCGGCGGTCAGCGTGTGCCGCTCACCCAGCACGTCGACGTCCAGCCGGAGGCCGAAATTGATCTCGGGCATGGACTCCGGCGGGAACTCGACGTCGATGACGGGGCCGATGACCGAGAGGATTCGCCCGTCGCGGCCGCGGTCGCCGTCGGAGGGGCCCGCGTCGGTGGTGGAGCTGGCTGCCTGGCTCATCGTCGTGCCTCTTCTCGTCAGGACTGGGACAGGGCCTCGGCGCCGCCGACGATCTCGTTGATCTCGGTGGTGATGGTGGCCTGCCGGGCGCGGTTGGCGTCCCGCGTGAGCTCCTCGATCATCTCGTCGGCGTTGTCGGTGGCCGCCTTCATCGCGCGCTGGCGGCTGGCGTGCTCGCTGGCGGCCGACTCCAGCAGGCCCGTGAAGATCCGATGCTCGACGTAGCGGGGCAGGAGGCGCTCCAGGATGCTCTCGGCGTCCGGCTCGAAGTCGAACAGCGCCGCGGGCTCGTGGTCCTCCCGGTCCTGCTCGGTGATCTCCTCGGCGTCGACCGGCAGCAGCCGCGCGCTCCGACTGACCTGGACCAGCGCCGTGCGGAATTCCGTGTAGACCAGCCACAGCCGGTCGATGCGGTGCTCGACGTAGGCCTGCATGACCGCCCGGCCGACCTGCTGGGCGTCACCGTACCCGGGCCGGTCACTGACCCCCGTCCACAGACGCTCGATGTCCACCCCGCGGAAGCGCAGGTACGACTCGGCCTTGCGCCCGATGACGTAGTGCACCAGCTCCCGCCCGGCCTCGCGCTCCTCCTTGGCCAGGCGCTCCATGCGGCGCAGGGCGTTGGTGTTGTACGAGCCGGCCAGCCCCCGGTCGGAGGTGATCACGACCAGCCCCACCCGGCGCACCTCATCGTGGGGGGCCAGCAGTTCGTGCTCGGCCACCTCCGGCGCGCTCGCCAGCACCCGCACGACCTCGGTGATCATCTCCGCGTAGGGGCGGGCGTCCTCGACACGCCGGCGGGCCCGTGCGATGCGGCTGGCCGCGATGAGCTCCATCGCGCGCGTGACCTGCTTGGTGTTCTTGACGCTGCGGATCCGCCGGCGGATGTCACGCAGCCCTCCCCCGGGCATCTACGCTATCCTCACCAGGCTGCCTCGGTCTGCTGGTCCTCGACGTCCTCGACCTCGCCCTCCTGCTCCCCGGAGCGGTCCCCGGCGGGCGTCTGGCCGGTCGCCTCCTCCTCCTCGTCGTCGACGCGGGACACCCGGAACCGCTGGCGGAACTCGTCGCAGGCCTTGTCGAGCTCGGAGATCCGGTCGTCGCCCAGCTCGCCGTCGTCACGGAGGCCCTGGACCAGCTCACCGTGGTTGTCGTGCAGGTAATCGCTGAGCTCGTCCTGGAAGCGGGGGACGTCGTCGACGGGCACGTCGTCGAGCTTGTCGTTGGTGATCGCCCAGATGGCGACCACCTGGTCCTCGATGGGGATGGGCTCGTACTGGGGCTGCTTGAGCATCTCCACGATGCGCTGGCCCCGGTCGAGCTGGTCCTGGGAGGCCTTGTCCAGCTCGGAGCCGAACTGCGCGAACGACTCCAGCTCCCGGTACTGCGCCAGGTCCAGGCGCATGGTCCCGGCCACCTTCTTCATCGCCTTGATCTGGGCGGCGCCGCCCACGCGGGACACCGAGATGCCGACGTTGATGGCCGGGCGCACCCCCTGGAAGAACAGGTCGGTCTCCAGGTAGATCTGGCCGTCGGTGATCGAGATCACGTTGGTGGGGATGAACGCGGAGACGTCCCCGCCCTTGGTCTCGATGAGCGGCAGCGCCGTCAGCGAGCCGGCCCCCAGCTCGTCGGACAGCTTCGCGGACCGCTCGAGCAGGCGGGAGTGCAGGTAGAAGACGTCCCCGGGGTAGGCCTCGCGGCCCGGTGGGCGGCGCAGCAGCAACGACAGCTGCCGGTAGGCGTCGGCCTGCTTGGACAGGTCGTCGTAGACGACCAGGGCGTCCTGGCCCCTGTACATCCAGTAGGAGCCGATGGCACAGCCCGCAAAGGGCGCGATGTACTGGAACGGGGCGGGGGCGGACGCGGGGGCGGACACGACCGTCGTGTACTCCAGCGCGCCGTGCTCCTCCAGGCGGGCGACGACCTCGGCGACCGTCGAGCCCTTCTGGCCGACGGCCACGTAGACGCACCGCACCTCCTCGTCGGTGCCCCACAGGCGCCGCTGGTTGATGATCGTGTCGAGCGCCACCGCGCTCTTGC
>JALYGZ010000025.1 GCA_030776845.1 Actinomycetota bacterium | reverse complement strand
CAGCAGGACCCAGCTCGTCGACGCGCCGACGAGCTCGGAGACCTGGTGCCAGCGCGCGCCGAGGGCCATGCCGCCGCCGATGAGCAGGACGTTCCACGCCAGCGACCCCAGCGTCGTCAGCAGCACGAACCGGCCCAGCGGCATGCGGGCGACGCCCGCCGGCACGGACACGACGCTGCGGGCCAGCGGCGCCATGCGCCCGAACAGCACCACGAGCTGCCCGGAGCGCGCGAACCAGGCGTCGGCGCGGTCCAGGTCCCGCTCGGTGATGCGCAGGACCTTGCGGAAGCGCAGGACGAGCGGCCGGCCGCCCCAGCGCCCCATGGCGTACAGCACCAGGGCGCCCGCCAGCGAGCCGCTCGTCGACCCCGCCAGGGTGGCCGCCAGCCCCAGCTGGCCGCGGCTGACGAGGAACCCCGCGTACGGCAGCACGCCCTCGGACGGGATGGGGGGGAACAGGTTCTCGACCAGCATCACCAGCGCCAGTCCGAGTGCACCCCCGGCGCGCATCGTCTCCGTCGCCCACTGGCTGATGGCATCGAGCACCGCGGTCACCCACTCCCTGTCCGTGGCCGGGGCCGCGGGGGCGTGCTGCTACGGGTGGCACGGTACCGGTATCACGACCGTGCCGCGGCGGTGCCCGGCCGCCGGGGGCGGTTGGGCCGGTGGCATAGGGCGCGTCAGCCGGTCAGCGCCTCCAGGTCTCGTCCTCCGCGGGCAGCCGGACCGTGCGGGTGTCGCCGCGGTCGTAGGGCAGCCGGTAGGCGCCCTCCTCCTCTTCCTCCCGGGGCTCCTCCCGGCCGACACCGCGGGCCTGGGCGGCACGCTCCCGGGCGCGCTCGGCGATCTGCTCGCGGGCGCCCTGGGCCTCCTCGCGGATGCGAGGGGCCTCGTCGTCGATGCGGTCGAGCGCGCGCTGCCAGCGCTCCCGCATCGGCGCGATGCCGCCGCCGCCCACGGCGACGATCGTCACCCCGACGACGATGGCGAGCGAGGCGTAGAACAGGCCGTTGACGATCGCCGGCGCGATCCGCAGCTGGTTCAGTGCCGCGAACAGCCCGATCGCCAGGACGACCCCGGAGGCGATGTCGGCCAGCAGGCGCCCGTAGCTGAGCCCGCCGAGCGCCGCCCGCACGATCTCGCGCACGGCCGCCGCGATCGCCGCCGCCACGACGACGATGACGATAGCGACGAAGACCAGCGGCAGGAAGGCGATGATGCCGAACAACAGGTCGCTGATCGGGTTGTCGCCGAAGACGCCGAACGCCAGCTGCAGGACGAACAGCATGATGCCGTAGAAGACGAGCTTGGCCAGCAGGTCGCTGGGGTCGTACTGCGTGTTCTGCAGCGCCCGGCGCACCCCGCCCCGCTCCACCGCGCGGTCGAACCCGACGCGCTCGAGCAGCCTGGCGGTGAGCCGCGCGATCAGCCTGGCCAGCAGGTAGCCCACCACCAGGATGACGACGAACGACAGCAGCTGCGGCAGGATCCTGGCGAGCGTGGCCACGCCCCGTTGCAGGCCTGACACGGGGTCGGACGCGGCGGCGAGTAACATCACGGGCCTCCCCTGCGCCTTCCCCGGCGCATCGGCGGTGGGGTCATTCAAGCACCGCGTCAGCCGGTATCCGAGGAACCCCCGTCCTGACCGTCGGTACCGTCACCGGCCGTGTGGCTGTCGTCCTCCGGGCCCTCCTGGCCGGCCATGTCGTGGCGGGGCACGTGCAGGGACGGATCGGTGCCCGACTCGCGCGAGACGTCGTCGGCCCTCCGGCGGACGTCGGCGATGCGCTCCTCCAGCGCCTCCACCTCGTCGTGCTCCTCGTCGGCCTGCTCGTCGCCGGCGTCGGACTGCCCGTCGCCCGCGGAAGTCGTGTCCTCGTCGCTCACGCCTGCCCCGCTCGCCTCGTCGCGAGCCCCAGAGCCTAACGGTCCTCGGTCGCGGTCGCGTCAGCTGGACCGGGTCAGCGCCGACAGCTGCAGGAACAGCGCCTCGAGCGCCAGGGCGTGCTGGACGTTCAGCTCCAGGTCCTCGCGGGTCGCCAGCACCAGGTCGGCCCCGCTGAGCGCGCCGGCGGGCCCCAGCGCCCCGGCGTCGGCGCGCAGCTCGTCGGCGGCGTCCAGGTTGAGCGCCTCGGCGGGGTCGCCTCCCGACGCGACGAGCAGGCAGTCGCGGTACCAGGCGAGCAGGTCCTCCAGAGCGGTCCGCAGCACCCGTGTGCGCGTCTCGCGCTCCCGGCGCGCCGCCTGCTCCTCGACCTGGCGGGCGACGCCGCGGGGCACCTCGTCGCCGTACATCCGCGTGAGCTCCTCCCGATCCCGCCGGCCCACCGCCTTGGTCTCCGCGGTGTGGCGGCGAACCTCCTCGTCCAGCGCGTGGGCCGCCACCAGCGCGAAGCCGGGTCCCTGGTCGCGCAGGCCACGAGGGATCGACCGGTGCCGGCGCAGGTCGTCCAGCCCGCCGCCGGCCAGCCGCCGCAGCGCCGCGGGTGACCCCAGGCA
>JALYGZ010000024.1 GCA_030776845.1 Actinomycetota bacterium | reverse complement strand
GTCCACCGCCGGGGAGCTGGGGTTCGACGGTCTCGCGCGCGGTCTCGCCGCGGGCGTCGCCGCGACCGCCCGCGACAGCCGCCGGCTGCAGACCGGCATGACCCATCACTACTACGTCCTGGTCGCGTGCGGCCTGGTCGCGCTCGTCGCCGCCACGGCGATCTGGAGGTAGACGGATGCTCACCGCCGCCATCTTCGTGCCCCTCGCCGGGGCCGTCGCCCTCGCCGTCGGGCGTGGCTGGCGGGAGACGACCGCACGCACGTTCGCAGTCGCGGTCACGGGGGTGCCGCTCGCGTTGATGGTGGCCGCCTGGGTGCGGTTCGACACCGGCGACACGGCGCTGTTCCAGCTCGTCGAGGAGGTGCCGTGGATCCCCACGCTGGGTGTCGGCTACCGCGTCGGCATCGACGGCATCGCGCTGCCGCTCGCCGCCGTCACGGCGCTGGTGTTCACCGCCTCGGTGGCCTACCCGGTGGACACACGGGACCGGCCGCGCCAGTACTACGCGTGGCTGCTGTTCCTCGAGTGCGTCTCGCTGGGGCTGTTCCTGGCGCTGGACCTGTTGCTGTTCTACGTCTTCTTCGACCTGAGCCTGGTCGGCATGTACTTCCTGATCGGCGAGTGGGGCCACGGGCAGGCCCGGGCCGCGGCGCTGAAGTTCTTCCTGTTCACCTTCGCCGGGTCGCTGACCATGCTGCTGGCGATCCTGGCGCTGTACCTGGCGACCGACCCGTTGACGTTCGACATGGCCGCGATCATCGCCCAGCAGCCGCTGGCCGGCGAAGGAGCCCGGGCGGGGCTGGTGCTGCTGGGCCTGGTGGTGGGGTTGGGCGTCAAGACCCCGCTCGTGCCGGTGCACACCTGGCTGCCGCCCGCGCATGTCGACGCGCCGGCGCCGGCATCGGCCATCCTCGCCGGCGTGCTGCTGAAGATGGGCACCTACGGGCTCGTCCGCCTGCCGTTCGCGATGATGCGCGAGACCTTCCAGCAGTACGCGGGCGTGCTGGCCGTGGTCGCGGTCGTCAGCATCATCTACGGGGCGCTCGTCGCGCTGGGCCAGGCCAACCTCAAGCGGCGGATCGCCTACACGTCGGTCAACCACATGGGGTACACGGTCCTGGGCATCGCCGCGGCCGGGGCGCTGCTGTCGGGCGAGGAGGCGGCCCGCGAGTTCGCGATCACCGGCGCCACCGTCGAGATGGTTGCCCACGGGCTCATCACCGGCGCGCTGTTCCTGATCTGCGGCTCGTTCTGGCAGCGGGGCCGCGAGTACGACCTCGACGCGTACGGCGGGCTGGCGTCCGAGGCGCCGTCGCTGACCGGCGCCACCGTGGTGGCGGCCTTCGCCAGCCTCGGGCTGCCGGGACTGGCCGGCTTCGTGGCCGAATTCCAGATCTTCGTCGGCACGTTCGCCGTCTACCCGGTCCTGGCCGGGTTGGCGCTGCTGGGCGTGCTCGTCACCGCGGCGCTGTTCCTGCAGCTGCTGCAGAAGCTGTTCCTGGGAGAGCTGCCCACCCGGTGGTCGGACTTCGGTGACCTGGCGCCGGCGGAGGCCATGGCCCTGGCCGGGATGCTGGCCTTCGTCGTCATCATCGGTGTCTTCCCCCGCTGGCTGCTGGACGTGATCGCCAGCGCCGGGGAACTGCTCGTGGAGGGCCCGTGACCATGCCCGTCGGCGACGTCACGCCCGAGGTCGTCTTGATCCTCGGGGCCGCCGCGACGTTGCTGTTCACGCTGTTCGCCCCACGCCGCCTGCAGTGGGCCGGAGCGGCGCTGGCCCTGGTGACGATCGCCGCCGCCATGGGCGCCACCGCACGCCTCCTGGGCGACGCCCCCGCGTTGACCTTCTTCGGCACCTGGGCGCTGGACGGCGCGGCGCTGTGGGGCAAGCAGATCATCCTCGTGGCCGCGGCGGCCTGCGTCGGCCTGTCCCCGGAATGGTTCCGCACCGATCCCCGACACGGTGACTACTACACCGTCCTGCTGCTCGCCACGCTCGGGGCCGCCCTCATGGCCGGGGCGGCGGACACCATGCAGCTCGTCGCCGGAGTGCTGCTGTCGTCGGTCACCGGCTACGTGCTCGCCGCCTTCCACCGCCGCTCGCCGCTGTCGGTCGAGGCCGGCATGAAGTTCTTCCTCATCGGAGGGTTCACCAACGCGCTGCTTCTGTATGGCGTCGTGCTGCTGTTCGGGCTGACGGGCTCGACGCTGTACGAGGCGACGCAGGCCGGCCTGGCCCAGGGGGCGGACCCGGTCGCCCTCGTCGCCGCGACCGGGCTGGTCGCCGTGGGGCTGGCGTTCAAGCTGGGGGCCGTGCCCGCCCACGCCTGGATGCCCGACGTGGCCCAGGGCGCACCCGCGCCCTCGGCGGCGTTCCTGACCGTCGTGCCGAAGGTGGCCGCGCTCATCGCCTTCGCCCGGCTCATGAGCGTCCTGCCCCCCGAGGTCGTCGGCTGGCGGCCGCTGGCCGCAGTGCTGGCCGCGGCTACCATGACCCTGGGCAACCTCGCCGCCCTGTGGCAGCGCGACCTTCGGCGCCTGCTGGGGTGGTCGGCGGTGTCGCAGTCCGGTTACGCCCTCATGGCGGTGGTGGCGATCGGCCGCAGCCCACTCGCCCTGCCGGCGCTGCTGTTCTTCCTGGCCGCCTACGCGCTGGCCAACCTCGCCGCGTTCGGCGTCGTCACCGAGCTGCGGGGGCGCACCGAGCTCGACGCGTACGCGGGACTGGCCCGCCGGCGCCCCGCGCTGGCGGCGGCTCTGATCGTCAGCTTCCTGTCCCTGGTCGGGATCCCCCCGCTTGCCGGGTTCACGGGCAAGCTCGCGCTGTTCGGCGCCACCATCGCCGCCGGCTACGCGTGGCTGGCGGCCCTGGCGATCGCCAACACGGTCGTGTCGCTCTTCTACTATCTGCGCGTGCTCGGCCCCGTCTACTTCGACACGGCGCCCGACCCCGTTCCCGTGCTCGGGCGCTGGGCGTCCGTGCCGACGCTGGCCGCGGCCGTCGGCGTCGTCGTCGCCGGACTGGCCGCCGAGCCGGCGTTGGCGGCCTTCTCACGGGCCCTGCTGCTGCCATAGTGTTCGCGTCGTGACAGGCGAGGGCGGACACGGGCACCCGGTCGATCCCGAACGGGTGGCGGCCGCGCGCGGCAACGTCATCGACACGGCCGAGGGCGAGCGACTGGCGGAGCTGTTCCGGCTGCTCGGCGACCCCGTGCGCGCCCGGGTCCTCTACGCGCTCAACGCCACCGACGAGCTATGCGTGGGGGACATCGCGCTGAGCCTGGAGCTCCCGGAGTCGTCGGTGTCCTATGCGTTGCGCATCCTGCGCACGGCAGGGGCCGTCCATACCCGTAGGGCGGGCCGGTTGGTCTACTATCGGGTGGCCGACGGCTTCATGGACCGGCTGCTGCAGGTCGCGCGGGCGCATCCGGGGGGAGCAGGGCCCGCCTGAGCCCGACCGTGGCGAGCGCTGCTGTGCCGGTGTGTGCCCGGCCCGATACCGGGCGATAGGCTGATCCCGAATGACTACTACACGTCATAAGAGACTGCGACGCGGCGCCTGGCAGGCCCGCAGCGCGTCCGCCGACGGCGCCATGTCACTGTCGCTGGAGCGCATCTCCTGCTCCTTCGGGCCGACTCTGGCGCTGGCGCCACTCACACTGCGCATGGCCCCGGGGACCGTGTGCCTGGTGACCGGTGCGAACGGTTCGGGCAAGACCTCGCTCCTGCGGGTGGCGGCGGGAGTGACGAGCCCCACGACAGGCAGGCGCCGAGCCCCCGGCCCCGCCGTCTACCTGCGCCCGGGCGATGGAGCCCGGGCCTTCCAGACGCCCAGGCAGGCCATCCGCTTCGTCGGGGGCCTGCGGGGCGGGCCCGGGTCGGTCGAGGAGGTGCTCGCCATGCTCGGCCTGACGGACATCGCCGACCGGCGGGTCCGGGAGCTGTCCGCGGGACAGCGGGCCCGGGTGACGCTGGCGGTCGCGCTGGTGTGCCGTCCGGCGCTGGCCTGCCTGGACGAGCCCACGGCGCATCTGGACAGCGAGGGGTCCGTGCTCGCGGGCGAGGTGCTGTCGCGGTTGGCCGGCGACGGCGCCGCGGTCCTGGTCGCCACGCATGACGACGGCGTCCTTGGCAAGGTCGCCGACTCGCGGGTGCACCTTCGCGACGGCTTCCTGCAGGCCGCCCCGTGGTGAGCGTGCTGTCAGGGGCCACCCGGGTGGCTCTGCGGGAGATGGCACTGGAGGCGGGGGCCCGTGAGGCGGCCACGGTCATCGCGCCGTTCGTCGTGGCCACCGTCGTGCTCGCCGGCCTGGGCCTGGGCCCCCGCCCCGACGTGCTGCGCGCGGTGGCCC
>JALYGZ010000023.1 GCA_030776845.1 Actinomycetota bacterium | reverse complement strand
GTGGTCAGCGACACGAGCCGTCGGCCGGCCTTGGGAGCGCGGAACGCTCCGGGGCCGACGAGGTCGATGGGGTTCTCCTCGGCGTCGACGACCAGCAGGGCGCCCTGCGCGACGACGAGCGGGGCGGCGGCCAGCCCGCCGGCCACGGGGGTGCGCTCGCCCAGGAAGACCAGCGTGGCAGCCCTGGCGAGCTCCTCGAGCCGGTCCCGGGGCACACCGAGGAAGACCGGGCTGCCCGCGAGAAGGTCGACCACGCGGACGCCGGCCGCGCCCGTCGGACCCGCCGGCGCGGCCACCTGGGCGGTGGTCCGCGGATCGGACGTCGACAGGGCCGACAGCGCCCCCTGCTCGGCCACCTGGCGGATGCGGCTGACGGCGGCGAGGTCGAGGCCGTAGCGCTCGGCGGCCTCCTCCTCGGTCAGCTCACCGCGTACGAGGGCCAGCCACAGCACATACTGGTGTGAGGCGGTCATCGGACTCACGTCCACCGGATCGTGCTACCCCGCTCGGGTGCCGGCGATTGCGGCCGTCGGCGACTCGTGGAGACCGATGAGTTCCGGGCGGCGAACGCGTCCATCGCTGTGAACACAGCCGTGGAAGGAAGACGGTATGCGGATCGTGGTCAGTGACTTCATGAGCCTGGACGGCGTCGTGCAGGCTCCAGGGGGCCCTGAGGAGGACACCGACGGCGGCTTCCCCCACGGCGGATGGTCGATGCCGTTCTTCGACCCCGACACGATGGGCACGGCCATCGACGAGGCCATGGCCACCACCGAGGCGCTGCTGTTCGGACGGCGCACCTGGCAGACCATGGCCGCCGCCTGGCCGGGACGTGCCGGCGACCCCTTCGCCGACCGCATGAACGAGATCCCCAAGTACGTGGCCTCACGCACGCTGTCCCAGGACGATCTCCACTGGGCCAACTCGACCCTGCTGCCGCCGGACGATGTCGTCGGGGCCGTGCGGCGACTGCGGGACCAGGACGACGGTGACGCGCAGGTCATGGGCAGCGCCAGCCTCGCCCGCACCCTGATCACCCACGACCTCGTCGACGAGTACCGACTGATGCTCGAGCCGGTCGTCCTGGGAGGCGGGAAGCGCCTGTTCCCCGACGACGGCCGGGCCCGGGCACTGGAGCTGGTGGCGTCGACGGTCAGCACCACCGGGGTGCACATCTGCACCTACCGTCCCGTCGGCGCCGGCACGTCGTAGCACCACGGCCGGTGATGCGGTGTTCGCGTGCTCTCTGGCATGGCCCGGCTAGTGCCGGGTTGCCCGTGACGAGGGCGCGCCGCCCTCGCGCCCTCGCTGCTTACACCACTCGGTATGCGATCGTCGCCGAGGAAGCCGGGATGCCGTTCCCACCCGGTCACACGGATGAGCCACCCGCCGAACGGTTCTTCGTGGCCGAGCGGGTACCCGGCTCCGGGGCGACTGATTTCGGGGTCCCCGACGCGGTTCCCGACGCGGACGCACGGCCACTCGATGCCCGGGAGTCGGCGGGGCTGGCGACGGTGGTCGCCGCGTCGTGGCGGGGGTTCGACCGCGTCGCGGGGAGCGCGCCAGCCGAGCTGCGCAAGGGCCCCCGTGGTGGGGGCAGAGACCGTGATCAGGTCCTCGATCACGTCGCCCAGGCGGAGCGCTCCTACGCCCGCAAGCTCGGGCTCCGGTCTCTCCCACGCAGTCCGCCGCACCCGGCGGGCAGCAGGCCATGCGCAGCCACCTCCTGGACGCCCTCCGCGTCGGCCGCGACGGCGCACCGCTGGTCGAGAAGGGCTGGCCGCCTCGTTACGCGGCGCGACGGATCGCCTGGCACGTGCTCGACCATGCCTGGGAGATCGAGGACAAGAGCACCTGAGAACCCGACCACGTGCCGGCGACGTGAAATGCGAGGCGTTCCTGGCTGACCGCAGTCGAGCAGGGGAGCTGATGTCCGACACGCGCTACATCGACCTCTCCCATGT
The DNA here is from genome assembly GCA_030776845.1 of Actinomycetota bacterium. GTDB lineage: Bacteria > Actinomycetota > Nitriliruptoria > Euzebyales > Egibacteraceae > JAHWKQ01. The sequence continues at coordinate 2,951 of JALYGZ010000023.1, read as the reverse complement.
GGTGCGGCCCGGGATGGTGACCTATCCCGGGCTCCCCGGGCCCGTGGTGTCCGAATTCATGAGCCGGGAGGCCTCCCGCGGACACTACGCCGAGGGGGTCGAGTTCCACGTCGGCAAGGTCACGATGGTCGCCAATACGGGCACCTACGTCGACGCGCCCTTCCACCGCTACGCCGACGGACAGGACCTCGCCGGGCTTCCGCTCGAAGTGCTCGCGGGGCTTGATGCGGTCGTCGCCCGCCACGACATGGGCAAGGGCCGGGCGATCGGGGCCGAGGACCTGCGCGGGCCGCAGCTGTCGGGTCGGGCGCTGCTGGTGCACACCGGCTGGGACCGGCACTGGGGGACACAGGCCTATTTCGAGGCACATCCGTATCTCACGCGCGAGGCCGTGGAGTTCCTGCTCGAGGAAGCGCGGGGCTCCTCGGGATCGATTCGCTGAACATCGATGACACCGATGACGGCGACCGGCCCGCCCACTCGCTCCTGCTCGGGGCAGGGGTCCCGATCGTCGAGCACCTGTGCGGCCTGGAGCGGGTGCCCGACCTCGGCGCACGATTCTACGCCGTCCCGGTGCCGATGGAGGGCATGGGCAGCTTCCCGGTCCGCGCCTTCGTCGAGGTGGGGGACACGCCGCCTCTGCCCGACGAGGCGTGCGTCACTGTCGCGGGCGTCCTGGGCGAGCTCGCGGCCAGACGTGCGGGGTCTCTCAAGGCGGTCCACGCCTTGGCGCGCGCAGAACGCCAGCCCGAGCCGGTACGGGCCCTGTGAGCCAGACCGCCGCGCTCTCGCCCAGGGGATGTGGGGGGCATCGGGCAGAAAATGGAGGTGGCCGATGATCCGGGCTCGGCTCAACGTCGTCACGCTCGGCGTGCGCGACCTGCCCGCGGTGCGGTCGTTCTACGAGCGCCTCGGGTGGACGTCGCACTCCGACGGCGACGAGTTCGCCAGGTTCGAGACCGGCGGCGCCACGCTGACGCTGTTCTCGGCCGACAAAGCTGGCGGCCGAGGCCCACGCCGGACAGCCGAAACGGGGTGGGTTCCGCGGGTTCACGATGGCGGTCGTGGTCTCGACCGCCGAGGAGGTTGACGCTGCCCTGGGCGCCGTACGCGACGCCGGCGGACGCATGCTGGGGGCCTGGACAAGCTGCCCCCGACGATCAGCGTCGAACAGGCAGGCCGCATCCTCGGGCTGGGCCGCCGCAGCGCCTACCGAGCGGCGGCCAGAGGCGACCTGCCCACCCTGCGGGTGGGTCGTCGCCTGCTCGTGCCGACCGCCCGACTGTTGCAGCTGCTCGGTGTCGACCCCCCCGACGACCACCAGCTCCGGGCGCCCCGCCCACAACCCGGCCCGGCTGTGGCGGCGCGACGCGTCCGTCCCCCCACACGATGACCCGCACGGCAGCGTCGTCGATGCACCCCGGCACGCGCACCAGGTGCGGGGTGTGCCCTGTGCGGTACGGCCGTGTGACAGACCACCGGCGAGCGGGAGGTGTGGCCGATGAATGGCAGCGTGTTCAAGCGCTGCACTAAGTGCGGCAGGAAGGTCAGCCGGCGCCGCTGCGGCGACTGCAACGCGGACAGCTTCAAGTGGAGCTACATCGTCGACGTCGGCAGCGACGCCGACGGGCGCCGGGTCCAGCAGAAGCGCGGCGGCTTCGCCACCAGAGCCGAGGCCGACCGGGCGCTGCGCGCGGTGCTGTCGTCGATCGAGGGCGGCACCTTCGTGCGCTCGTCGCCGACGACGCTCGCCCAGTACCTGCGGGGTGAGTGGCTGCCCGCGACGGCGCCGCCGCACGTCAAGTACGAGACGTGGGCGGACCGCCGGCGCTGCCTCGACGCGTACGTGCTCCCGCGCCTCGGCGGCGTCGAGCTGCAGCGGCTCAACGCCGCGCACCTCAACCGCCTGTACGCCGACTTGCTACGGAGCGGTCGCGCGCGCGGTCCCGGCGGCCTGTCGCCGACTTCGGTGCGCCGGGTCCACGCCATGCTGCGCAAGGCGCTGGGTGACGCGGTGCGGTGGGGCAGGGTCGAACGCAACGCGGCCGAGCTCGCCGACCCGCCGCCCATGAAGGCGATCCAGGCCGCGAGACGCCGCAGCATGCGCACCTGGACCGAGGAGCAGTTGCGCTGCTTCCTCGCTGCCACCACCGGCCACGACCTTCACCCCGCGTGGGTGTTCGCCGCCGGCACGGGGGTGCGCCGGTCGGAGCTGTTGGGGTTCCGCTGGTCCGACCTTGACCTGAAGGCGGCGACGGCCACCGTCCGCCAGACGGTGCTCGACAGCGAGGACGGGCACCGCCTCGAGGAGAACCAGAAGACCGCACTGTCGGCGCGCACCTTGCACCTGGACCGGCGCACGGTGGCCATGCTCCGCGCGCACCGCACCGAGCAGGCCGCCCTGCGGCGGGCTGTCGGGCCCGCGTGGGCCGATCACGACCTGGTGTTCACCGCGGCGACGGCACCTGGTGGCACCCCGACAGCGTCTCGAGCGCGTTCCACCGCGCAGCCCGGTCCGCGGGGGTGCCCGTCATCCGCTTCCACGACCTGCGCCACACCCACGCGACGCTGCTGCTCAAGGCCGGCGTCAACCCCAAGGTCGTCTCCGAGCGGCTCGGCCACAGCTCGGTCGCGTTCACCTTGGACACCTACGCCCACGTCATGCCGGGCATGCAGCCGGAGGCCGCGGAGCTGTTCTCCCGCCTGGTCTTCGGCGCGCCCGACGACGGCCCGACCCCCGAGGAGGACGCATGAGCAGCGCCCGTGACCAATTTTGGGGGGTGGGCCACCACCTCGGGTCCCGATACACCCCGTCTGACCTGCAGAAACGCGTGGAGCGGGCGAAGGGAATCGAACCCTCATCACCAGCTTGGAAGGCTGGGGCTCTGCCATTGAGCTACGCCCGCGGCTGAGGCGGCGGCCGCCGAGGTCGGGACGGCGGGACTTGAACC
>JALYGZ010000022.1 GCA_030776845.1 Actinomycetota bacterium | reverse complement strand
GTCCTGCGCTGCGCGCGGGTCGCCTGCTCGGCGTCGAGGCGCAGCCAGCGCAGCAGCACGGCCGCGCCGGCCACCACGTACACGATCCCGCCGGGGACCCACATCACCGCGCCCCCCAGCTGCTGGTCCTGCAGCGGCGACAACCCCCAAGCCTCGGTAGCCGGATAGGCGTACCAGGCGCGGGGGGCGAAGATGAGCAGGGCGGCGAGCACGCCGGTCGCCACCAGCGAGGCGAACAGCAGGAGCACCCCCGCGCCGGCGTGGGTGCGGCGGGGACGCACGATCGGCCACCAGAACGCCAGCGCCGTGCCGAGCATGGTGACGTGCTCGGCCACGTGGACGCTTTCCATGCGCAGCGCCGCGTCGTACAGCACCGGCACGTGCCACAGGGTGAAGACCAGGGTGTACAGCGCCAGCCCGAGCGCCGGCAGGGCCGGGTTGCGCAGCGCCCGGCGAAGCCTGCCCTGCAGGCGGTTCGCCCGCCGGCGCAGTGGACCGGGCAGGCCCCAGCCCATCGCCTGCAGCGGGGCGCCCAGCGCGAGCAGCGGCGCGGCCAGGAGGGTGAGCAGCAGGTGCTGGGACATGTGCGCGCTGAATAGCGCGCCGCCCAGGGCGTCGAGCGGCGAGACCAAGGCGACCAGCACCGCCCCGACGCCGCCCAGGAAGGCCACCACCTGGGCCCGCGTGATGACCTGGCCGCGACCGGCCGAGCGCCACAGCGAGCCGACCCCGGCGGCGTACCACCAGCCGGCCACCAGGACGGCCAGCAGCACGAGCGGGTCGAGGGACCACGCGCCTGCCAGGTCGTGAGGCCCGACCAGCGCGCCCCCGTGGGCCAGGACGGCCGTCACGGCAGGGCCGCGCGGCAGATGTCGAGGAAGGCGATCGGGACGGACTCGAAGACGATGCCGACCAGGGCCGTGATGTTGAACAAGGCCCCGAGCAGCCCGAGCCACCCGGCGGTCCCGATGTGGCTGGTGTCGTCCCCGGTGGCCGCGCGCCGCCGGAAGCGCAGCGACGACGCCAGCGCGGCGGCCGCCACCAGGCCGGTGACCGCGGTCGTCGCCCACAGCGGCCAGGTGGCGCCGATCTCGCAGGAGTAGGTGACGAGCGACGAGGCCAGGACCAGGCGGCTCAGCCAGGCCACGGCGCCGCCCATCACCGCGAAGGCCAGCTCCAGGTAGTTGACGCCGGTCAGCCGGTCGGCCTGATCGACGTGGTGCGGGCCGGTGGAGGCGCTCACGGGCCGGTCACAGCGTGCCGTGCACGAAGTGCGGCAGGAGATACAGGGTCGGGAACACGAACACCCACACGACGTCGACGAAGTGCCAATAGATGCCGGTCACCTTCAGGCCCTCGTGGTGCTCGGCCGTGTAGCGGCCGCGCGACAGGGCGACCCAGGAGAAGGCGAGGAACAGCAGCCCGACCGTCAGGTGGGCGCCGTGGAAGTTGACGATCACGTAGAACAGCGACCCGTACGCGTTGGTGGCCCACGTGTACTCCTCGGGCAGCCTCAGCATCTCCTCGACGTGGCCCGCGAGGAAGACCGCCCCGAGCAGGAATGTCAGCGCCATCCCCAGCTTGGTCAGGCCCAGGCGCCCTCTCCTCATCGCCCGGTCGGCCAGGCTCATGGTGGCGCTGCTCAGGAACAGCAGCACGGTGCGGATCGAGACCACGGACAGCTCGGGCGGCTCGATGTCGCCGAGCGGCCACTCGGGCGCCAGCGCGTACAGGTAGTAGTAGACGAACAGCAGCAGGGCGAACAGCATGCCCTCGGTCATGACGAGCGTGACCACGCCCCACCACGCCAGGCTGCGGCCGGTGCCCCGGGGGACCTCGAGGTGGGTCTGGACGGGGTCCGCGCTCATCAGTGCCCCTCCTCGCCCGGGCGGAGCTCGTCCCAGTGCCAGCCGACCAGGCAGACCGCCACGAGGGCCAGGCCGACGCCCAGGGTGATCACGTTGCGGATGAGGAAGCCGGAGAAGGTGACGAACAGGCTGGCCGCGGCCCAGAACGGCCAGTAGGACGGCCCCGGCATCTCCAGCACGCCGCCGTACCGGGCGTCGAGGCCGACTGTCTCGAGGGTCTCGTGCTCGTGCTCCTCGGGGGCCAGCACGACGCCGCCGGGCCGGGGCTCGATGCCCTCCTCGTGGCCCTCTTCCTCCCACAGGGGGTAGTTGCCGCGCACGACCGGCATCTCGGCGAAGTTGTAGTCGGCCGGCGGCGAGGTCGTCGCCCACTCGAGCGTGCCGGCGTCCCACGGGTTCGGGCCCGCGGCGACCCTGCGACTGCGTGACCAGAAGAAGTTCGCAAGCGACACCAGCACGCCGAGCGCGAAGATGTAGGCGCCGATGGTGGACGTGAGGTTGGCGACCTCCCAGCCCAGCCCCTCCTGGTAGGTGTACACGCGCCGCGGCATGCCGACGAGCCCGAGCCAGTGCTGCGGGAAGAACAGCAGGTGCAGGCCGACGAAGGCGACCCAGAAGCTGATCTTGCCCAGCCGCTCGTCGAGCCGCCAGCCGGTCACCTTCGGCAGCCAGTAGTAGAAGGCGGCGAACATCGGCAGGACGTTGCCGGCCACTAGCACATAGTGCAGGTGCGCGACGATGAAGTAGCTGTCGGTGGCCTGCCAGTCGAAGGGGATGACGCCCACCATCACGCCGCTGATGCCCCCGATGACGAAGCTGACGATCCCCCCCACGGCCCACAGCAGGGCCGCCGACCACTCGATCCGGCGAGCAGTCCACAGCGTCGCCGTGAACACGAAGATCGTGACCGCGGAGGGGAAGGAGACTCCCAGCGAGGCGACGGAGAAGAAGCTGTTCGTCACGTCCGGAAGGCCGACGGCGAACATGTGGTGCATCCACACGCCGAAGCTGATGAAGGCCGTCGCCACGGTCGCCGTGACCGCCCAGGTGTAGCCCGCGACGGGACGTCGCGCGAACGTCGGCACGATCATCAGCAGCCAGCCCATGGGCGGAAGGAACACGATGTAGACGATCGGATGACCCCAGAACCAGAACAGCTGCTGCCACAGGACGGGGTCGCCGCCCAGCGCCGGGTCGAAGAAGTGGGTGTCGATGACGCGGTCGAAGGCCATCAGCAACGGGGCGAGGCTGATCGCCGGGAAGGAGAACACGATCATGAATGAGACCGCCAGCGTTGACCACGCCACCAGTGGCAGCCGGCTCATCGACATCCCCGGCGCCCGCATCTTGAAGATGGTGACGATGAAGTTGATCGCCCCGACCGTGGACGAGATGCCGACGAACAGCACCCCCAGCGCCCAGAAGTCCATAGCCAGGTCCGGGGAGTAGTCCGTGGTGAGCGGCACGTACGCGAACCACCCCCCGTCGGGGATCTGCCCGACGAAGAAGCTCGTGTACAAGAAGATCCCCGCGAACAGGAACACCCAGTAGCTGAACATGTTCATGCGGGGGTAGGCCATGTCCCGGGAGCCGATGACCAGCGGGATGAGGTAGTTGCTCCAGGCCGCGATGATCGTCCCCAGGAACAGGAAGAACATGGTCGTGCCGTGCATCGTGAGCATGCGGTTGTAGACGTCCGGCGGCAGGACGCCGGCGTTGGAGTCGATGAGCTGGGTACGCATGAGCAGCGCCTCGACCCCGCCGATGAGGAAGAACACGAACGACGTCACCAGGTAGCGGTGGCCGACCCGCTTGTGATCGACGCTGGAGAAGAACCCAAGGGTTCCCGGCGCGTCCCTCCAGGTCCGCTCGAGCCGCTCTTTGACCTGCCGGGGGGAGGTCGCCGGGGGTCGCAGGATCGCCATGCTTACTCCAGGCTCTCCAGGTAGGTCAGCAGCTCGGGCAGCCGGCGGGCGTCCACCTCCACGGGCGGCATCAGGTTGCCGGGCTTGAGGGTTTGGGAATCGACGACCCACCCGCCCAGGTGGCCCCGCTCGTTGGGGGCGACACCCGCTCCCAGCCGCTCGCGCCGCGCGAAGTGGGTCAGCTCCGGCCCGAGCCGGCCGTCGGCGGGGGTCCCGCGGACGGTGTGGCAGGCGGCGCAGCTGGACGTCATGAAGGCCGCGTGTCCCGCGCGCTCCTCGGGCGTGTCGGGGGCCGGGGCCGGCCGGGCCATGCGTGCGAGCCAGGCGTCGTACTCGACGGCCGGGACCGCCACGACCTCGAAGCGCATGTTGGCGTGCTGGATGCCGCAGAACTCGGCGCACTCACCCAGGTAGCGCCCGGGCTCGGTGGCCCGCAGGGTGAGCTCGTTGACGTGGCCGGGGACCATGTCGCGCTTGCCGCCCAGCTGCGGCACCCAGAAGCTGTGGATGACGTCCTCGGAGCGCAGCCGGACCCGCACGTCGGTCTCGGTAGGGATGTACATCTCGTTGGCCGTGACGAACCCCGCCTCGGGGTAGGCGACCTCCCACCAGTACTGGTAGCCGGTGACGTCGACGACGACGTCGCCTCCCTGGGGCAGCGCGAGCAGCGCGGAGAGGTTGTAGCCGAACAGGGAGCCGAGCACGATCACCGGCAGAACGATGCCGCCACCGACGATCAGGCGCCGGTGGACCCGCGCCTCGTGATCCGGGTCCTCCTCCTGACCCCGTGGGCGCAGCACCCCCCAGGCGAGCACGGCCAGCCAGCCGACGAAGACGGCGGTGGCGACCCAGAACATGTACCACCAGACGCCGGCGACGATGGCCGCGCTGCTGCCGCGGGGAGCCAGCGCGCCGTCCAGTGCGCAGCCGCTCAGTACCGCTGCCAGGAGCAGGTACCCGGGGCCGCGGAGCCGTCCCCAGGCCGGGCGGCGGCGACCGTGCCGCACAGGTCCCATGAGCACTCTCCGAAGCGACGCCGTCGATCCCGCCGGGGGCCGCGCGACGCTCGCTGCCCCGACGGGCGGAGCGGAAACATAGCGTGCCCGGCCATCGCCTCGCCAGGGCCGACGCGGTCCCGTGAGCGGGTCTCTGCCGGGAATCTGCGAAACCTTTCGCGACAGGGCGCGTCCAAGGGGGTGGTCGGCACAGCCCGGCGTGCCGGGCGGGCGCCCCCCGGGGAGGAAGGAGGACGGAAGTGATCGTGCTGCAGTCCAGCGTCAGCAGCGCCTTCAGCGAGGGCCTGGCCCGCGTCTCGGCGTTCGTGCCGACGTTCCTGTCCTTCCTGCTGATTTTGGTCATCGGCTACTTCGTGGCCCGGGTCCTCGCCCGGGCCATCAACGCCGTGTTGGAGCGGCTTGGATTCGATCGTGCGGTGGAGCGTGGCGGGGTGAAGCAGGCGCTGGACAGGTCCAACTACGACGCCAGCGACGTGCTGTCCAAGCTGGTCTTCTACACGATCCTCCTGTTCGTGCTGCAGCTGGCCTTCGGTGTCTTCGGCGACAACCCGATCAGCGATCTACTGTTCGCCGTCATCGCGTTCCTGCCGAAGGTCTTCGTCGCCATCGTCATCATCGTCGTCGCCTCGGCGATCGCCGCCGCGGTGAAGGAGATCGTCGAGGCCAGCCTCGGTGGGCTGAGCTACGGGCGGGTGCTCGCCGGTGTCGCCTCCGCGGCGATCCTGTTCGTAGGCGTGTTCGCCGCCCTCAACCAGCTGGAGATCGCCCCGGCGATCATCAACGCGCTCTTCTACACCCTGCTCGCGATCGTCGCCGGCTCGGCGATCATCGCCATCGGCGGCAGTGGCATCGCCCCTCTGCGCGCGCAGTGGGAGAAGGCGATCAGCAGGGTCGAGGAGGAGGCGCCCAAGCTGCAGCAGGAGGCCAGCGGCGCCACGGAGGACGTCAAGCAGCGCGCCCGGGAGCGCAGGCAGCAGGCGCAGGGCGGAGGCGACTCGCAGGGGCCGCAGACCACGGGCGCCGTGCGCCAGTCGTCTTCCTAGGAAGCGGAACACCGACAACCCGGGGGGCGCGAGGCCCTCGGAGGAAAGGGGACAAGGCAATGGCGGACAAGGACACCATCCTGTCGTGGCGCGGGCAGACCATGTACGACGCCAACGGCGACAAGCTCGGCAAGGTCGAGGAGATCTACCTCGACAACGAGACCGACCAGCCCGAGTGGGCGACGGTCAAGACGGGCCTGTTCGGCTCGAGCCTGAGCTTCGTGCCCATTGCCGAGGCCACCGACGACGGCGGCCAGGTCCGGGTCAGCTACGACAAGGACACGGTCAAGGCGGCCCCGCAGGTGGACCCCGATGGCGAGCTGTCCCAGGAGGAGGAGGCCCAGCTATACCGCCACTACGGCAAGGAGTACTCCGAGGCGCGCTCCGAGTCTGGCCTGCCCGAGGGTGACACCGACACGGGCTACAGCGAGCTCGACTATGAGACCGAGGACCGCGGGACGGCCGGCGAGGACGCCCGGGACCGGGAGAGCGACGAGGCCATGACGGTCTCCGAGGAGCGACTGCGCGTGGGCAAGCAGCGCCGGGACGCCGGACGCGCGAGATTGCGCAAGTACGTCGAGACCGACCAGGTCACCGAGACGGTACCGGTGGAGCGTGAGGAGATCCGGGTGCACCGTGAGCCGGTGAGCGAGGATGCCGCCGAGGGTGCGACCATCTCCGAGGAGGAGCAGGAGGTCGCCCTGCAGGAGGAGCGCCCGGTGATCGAGAAGCAGACGGTGCCCAAGGAGCGCATCCGCGTGGGCAAGGAGACCGTGCGCGACGAGGAGACGGTCTCCGACGAGGTCCGCAGGGAGCGCGTAGACGTCGACGACGACAGCGACCGGCGTTAGCCGGCCCCCTGCCGCTCCCGGCCCGCGGTTTCCTCTGACGGCGGGCCGCGAGCGCGCGGGATCACGCCAGAAAGAGCAGCCCCATGTCCAGCACACCTTCCGGGTCCGCCACTGACACCGAGGACCGCACGGCCGCCGACGCCGGCAAGGCGAAGACCAGCGCCGCGGCTGTCTTCGCGCTGGTCTTCGGCCTGACGGCGCTGTTCTGCGTGCTGATCGTGATCCTGTCGCCCCTGGCCGTCCTGTTCGCCATCCTCGCGTTGCTCCTCGGCTTCGTCGGCATCGGCAAGGCCCGAGAGCGCGGCGTGACCGGGAAAGGGGTCGCCGTGGGGGGCCTCGTCCTGGGCGGCCTCGCGTTGCTGCTGAGCATCGGGCTGTTCGCGGGGGCGACGACGTTCCTGACCGACGAGGGCAACCTGCAACGCGTGCAGAAGGCGATCGACAAGGTCGCCCCCTCTTCCCTGACGCCCTGAGCCAAAGGTGCCGGGAGGGGGATTCGAACCCCCACGCCCTTGCGGGCAGCGGATTTTGAATCCGCCGAGTCTGCCTGTTCCTCCATCCCGGCCCCGCGGCGACGGTAGCACGGTGGCCCGCTCCGGCGGCCCGCCTCAGACAGCCGCGCCGACCAGCCCCCGCGCCAGGCTGGCGACCTCGGCCGCATAGCCGGCGGGATGGGCGACCATGGGAAAGCGCCCCCAGCCGGGAACCGTCCGCGCCCGGCCCCGGGGCAGCAGCCGCAGGTAGTCGCCGACCGCATCGGTGCCCGGGCAGCGCTCCCGCTCGCCCCACAGCAGGACCGCCGGCAGGTCGACCGGCTCCAAGCCCGCGAACCACTCGGCGTCGACGATATCGGGCATCTGCGCGAAGACCGCGCAGTGGCGGTAGCCGTCGAGAAGCCGATCGGCGCGCCCGGCCGCGTCGCCGGCCCCTTCCCCCGGACCCGCCCGGTCGCGGCTCCAGTCGGCCAGCAGCGCACGGCGGGCGACCGGCCGGGTCAGCCGGCTCGAGATCGCCCGGCGCGTCAGCGGTGCCGCCCCGGGCAAGCGCAGGAGGCGGCGCTCGGGACGCTCGTCGCGGGGAGCGCCGACCGGCGCGTGCAGGATCGCCCCGGCGACCGTCACCGGGCGGCGCTGGAGCAGCTCCAGCACGAGCGACGCGCCCACGCCGTGACCCAGCACCACCAACGGGGACGGCTCTGGGGCGAGCTGGTCGCGCAGGCGCTCGGCGTAGCCGGCGGCGCTGTCCAGGCGTCTGTCCACCGGGCGGAGGCCGAAGCCCGGCAACGTCACCGGCCGGAACCGCACGTCGGGAGCCATGCGCTCCCGCACGGGTGCGAAGCTCGACAGGCCGCCACCGTTGCCGTGCAGCGCCACGACCGTCACCTGTGTGCCGTCCACCCGGGCCACGCTACCGGAACCGGGCGCCCGATCGCCCCCTCCGACCGGCTGTCAGGGGACGGCGGCGTGCCACAGCGCGTCGCCGCTGACCGCGTCGAACAGGTGGACGTGGCCGGTGTCGACCGCGACCTCCATCCGGTCGCCGGCGCGCAGGCGGGTCCCGGCGGGGAGGCGGGCGACCAGGCGGGAGCCGGAGCCGACGAGGGTGAGCCCCACGAGCAGGGCCCAGCCCTCGCTGGTGACCGTGTCCGCACGCGCGAACAGGATCCGTCGCGGATGGGGCCGGGGCCCCGACCCGGCGTCCCGCAGG